>JADZFI010000417.1 GCA_020850025.1 Saprospiraceae bacterium | reverse complement strand
TTCGATACCGTCGAACGCGCCGCCGCAGATGAACAGGATATTATCGGTGTTCACTTTGATCATCTTTTGCTCCGGGTGCTTGCGGCCGCCCTGTGGAGGCACCATCACTTCGGAGCCTTCCAGCATTTTGAGCATTCCTTGTTGCACGCCTTCCCCGGAAACATCGCGGGTGATGCTCGGATTGTCCTGCTTGCGGGCAATTTTGTCTATTTCGTCAATGTACACAATACCGCGTTCGGCCGCTGCTACGTCCTGGTCGCACATTTGGAGCAAACGGGAGAGGATACTTTCCACATCTTCTCCTACATAACCGGCCTCGGTGAATACGGTGGCATCCACGATGGCGAAGGGAACGTTGAGCAATTTGGCGATGGTTTTGGCCAGCAGGGTTTTACCCGTACCGGTTTGACCCACGAGCAGGATGTTGGATTTTTCAATTTCCACATCGTCCTCCATGCGCACCTTGCCTTTGTTTTTTTCCAGTTCCTGAAGGCGTTTGTAGTGGTTATACACGGCCACAGACAGCACCTTTTTGGCATCGTCCTGCCCGATCACATATTGGTCCAGGAAGGTCTTGATTTCACGCGGAGGGATGAGATGAAGCGGTCCGCCGTAGCGTTCGCTCTTACCAGCGCCGGGTTGGGGCTCGGCTTTAGTGCGGCGATTTTCCCGCTTTACACCGGCATTATCCAGCTCAATATCGATAATATCCTGGGCCTTCTCTGCACAGGCTTCACATATCTGTGCTTCCATGCCAGACACCAGGATCATGACTTCTTCCTCTGTTCGCCCACAAAAAGAGCAATAACTGGGGGGATTTTTTCCGCGTTTATTCATATTATTAAAAAAATGGGCTGCAAAGGTACGGCGCTCCTTTGCCAAAACGGCATCAGCCGGCCCGAATTTTAGGACCGGCTGATGTTACCCAAGAATAAATACTTTGGTAATGGATTATTTTCCTCTTGAAAACCGCACTTCGAAGGGGTCACATAGATCGGATTCGCCTCCGTCGGCCCAAATAACCTTGACAGCGTAATTATATCCGTCTCCATTGGACACCAGAGTCTGATCTGTATAGGTCCTTTGGTTGCCATCTACCTGAGCCAGGGGCTCCAGGATTTGCCCTTTTATAGCCCTGTACACCACAAAGTTGTAGCGCCCGGCGGGGGCGTATTCCCAATTCAGCGAAAATTGTTTTTTGCTCTTATCGTACTGACCTTGAAGGCTTTGAACCCCCGGTCGTACTCCATTGTCGGCGCCGGCCACCATAATGGAGAGCGATTTTCCTGAAGATAATCCTGCATCATCGAAAGTTTCCAGCGCATATTCATAGAAAATTCCTTTTCGGACTGTAGTGTCCTGATATGTCGTTTTTTTGAATGCGGTCACATCGGCCAGGGTTTTCCAAACCTGGGAGTCGGCCTCTCGTCGAAGCAAAAGTGTTTTGACTACGTCTTTGCTGCCGCTATTAGCCCAATACAGGAAGATGCCATTTTCAGTTGCGGTATAGTCTGTAATCAGGGCCTTCTCCGGAGCAATGGTGTCAGGTAGCACCACTTCCAATGTGTTGGAAAATTCCGAAGCATTAAAGTGAAAATCCATGGCTACCACAGTAAAAAACACTTTTTCTGTCAGAGAATTAAGCTTCACCTGATGTTCAAAGCGAGGCTCCAGGGGCAAGTTTTCACGGGTGATTTGGAACCACTCGCGCTCCTTTTCGGTGGCTATAAACACCCGGTATCCCATCAGGTCCGGCTCTTTGCCAGCCTCCCATTGCAGCGTGATCAAGCCCGTGGAATCACATTTCCCTGTAAGTCCGGTTGGCTTGGAGGGGGCCTCGGCATCGTGATGTATGCCTCCCACTACCGGACTCATATTGAAATTGTTCTGATCATCCAGCGCAAATACTACGTAATAATTGGTCATGAGTGGCACCGGATTCTCATCCACAAACGACCGGGCCTCTTTTGGCAACGGTTTTTCCATCAGGGGGGCAAAAGGGCCGTTGGCACTCATGGAGCGACCAACTATCCAGCCAGCATGATCTTTGAATAAGGAGTGATCTGCCTTCCATGAAATTTGAAATTTTTGGCCAATGTCTCGCGCCCAAAGCTCCGTTGGAGGTAATGGCGCGTTCAGGTCTTTGCCGGTTCCCTTGACAATATCACTATATAAACCTTCTTCAGCAAAGGAATTGATTCCGATGATCCGGTATTGGTATTCCTGGCCATTCATTACCATGGAATCAACGAGGTTAAAATCTTCGTTTTGGCCTTCATTGAAACCAAATACCAGCGGATATTGATTTAAACGTTGAAAGGTTTTGCCACCATCGGAGGATTTTTCTACATGAAAGGCAGAAAAAAGGCTTCGGTTGGCTATTCGGCTCCAACAAACCTTTATGGTTTGATCGCCTTCCTCCAGATATGGGGAGAGAACCTTTTGTGCTTCCCGTGGAAACTCCGGATAGACAATCAGATACGCCGTATCCGTTACGAATCCCTTGCTGGAAGGCAGGTTAAAAATCCGGTAAACGTATTGTTTGGACCTGTCCACTGATTTGTCTTCATAACGAAGGGCGAGTCCATCGGCGGCCTGGGCGCTTAATTCAGCCGCCTGAAGTGCAAATGCATGGCGCAGTGATTGTTCGTTGTATTGTTCATGCAACAGACCTATACCGGAGGCGCCACTTTTCCCTACTACACTTTCGCCATAAAGTGCCTGTGCAGCAGTGCCAACGGCTACATTGCTGGTATCAGCCTTTGTTTTCCATTCCGCCAGGGTGTAGGGTTTAAAAGGTTGTGCCTCCACACGTTGATAGGGAAGTTTGCGCAAATCGCCTGCTTTTTCAGGCAATTCGGCGCGTTCCAGAACGTAGCCGGTTTTGTTACCCAAACGCCAAACAGCATAGGACCTCGGAGCCCACCGTATCACCACGGATTCGGGTTTTACCCATGCTGCAATGCCATAATGCAAAGAGGTATCCATCGGAACCTGCTGCGTCTGTGCCTGAAGCCCCCCTAAAAACAGTAGAAAACAGAAGAATGTGGTACTTTTCATATCGTAGGGTTGTTTTCCATTTTTGTTAAAACAAAGGTCCGGACCGAAGCCCAGACCCTGGTTAAAGCAATAAACAACAAGTGTAAAAAAGGGTAAACGGTGGACGGTTGACGGTGGACGGTGGACGGTGGACGGTTGACGGCCGACGGTGGACGGTAGCCGTAAGCCGTCAACCGTAAGCCGTCCACCGTAAGGCGTAAGCCGTCACTCAATACTTCTTCCAGGTGTATGATTTTTCACTACCGTTCATGCGGATACTTTGTTTGGCTTCGGAGCGAGGCTTCAGGTAATCCTGCATGTAATCATAGGTATTTTGCAACCACAATTGCTTGGAAGGTTCGTCGTAATGGTCTTTGAAATATCCCCACCCGTCCCGCATATACAGCCAGTAATCGCGATTGATCACGAAAAGCGACTCATTCACAACGGGCACACAAAAATCACTGTCGGCTCCGGCGGCAATACCCAGGCCAGGCATATTGAGGCCGTTTCCGGGTTGTTGCACATTGAGGATAATGTTGCCAATGTTGCCATTGCCCTGCTGAGGCGCCTGCGCAATTGCGGCATCAATTTCCGCTTTGCTGAGCGGTTTGGCTGGCATCAATACTTTAAGACCCGCTGGCTTGTAGGCATTTATGCTGCCATGCTCACTGGTACGCCAAAATTCAATGTATCCCGACCAGTTTGCATTTGCCAGTTGCTGGTGCGTGGGGGTATGTACATCATTGATGTAGGGCCAACCCTTGCCAAACCAGTCGCGACCCTCAAACATGGCTTTAATAACTTTGTCGCTCGGGTTGTTTTTAATATTATACCGCTCGTAGTATTCAAACGGCACTTTTTGATCAGTACCCGTTTCAAAAGTTACATGCGGATCCACCTTAGTTTGATAATTGCCGGGATCCAGCGTGTAACCGTACGTGTCGTATTCATCGAACAACTCAGCACCCGACATAAACAGGATGGGCAATTCGGTAGTAACGGCTTTTTCCTGTTCTACACTGTAAGTAAAGCCCTGTCCCTGTGGCTTGGCTTTGATGAAACGCTGATACGTCACCTGAGGCAAGTAACCCACTCCTTTGATTTGATAAGTTGCTACTTTCTCTGCCAACGTATGGTATTTGCTGGTTTTGAAATAGATCCTGCACAAGGCTACCCGTACTTTTTTGGTCGTTGTATCGGGCAGCAACAACCGATTAACCCGATATACTCCGCCTCCATACAATTCTTTCCACTCCTGATCTGTGTACTGACCACCTTCGGAGTTACCATTGCTGTCGCCGCCGCCCCAACCGCCGCCGGTATCCGGATTATCCGGATCATCATGATCAGCTACCGGTGCAGGCAGCGTGGTGAGTTCCTTGATCAACTCGAACGAATAAATGGTGGTTTTCTTTAAGTCTGTTGGAATCGGGAACTCAATCAAGCTGCCGTCGTTGTTGTACGTGAACGTTCCGTAGCTGCGTTTACCGGTTTTCAATTCTGTGAAAACGGTGTAATACTTGGTTTTGGAGACATCATACAGGGATTTATCGTCGTTCTGCGGGTTAAAAATATAAACCTGGCTCTTGTTGGGTTTATATTTCAGGAAGCCTTTTTGACTGTTGTGGTTGAAATAGCGCTTGTTAGGTTGCGGGTTGCTTTCTTCCAACATATCCCAGTCCACTTTTTTAGGCCATGCACGAGTATCAAACTCCACAGTGTCGCGTTCCGGCTTTTTGGTAACCGGCGCTGCTTTGCCTTTCTCGTAGCCATTTACTTCAATAAACAAACGCAAATGCGCTTTTTCCGGCCATAAACCATACTGTGTTTTTGGATAGTATTGCGCATGGTAATCGTCAACATATTCAATAGCTGACATAGGCAGGCTCTGATTGCCGTGTTTGACTTCAAACCTTTCTATTTTGTAGCAGTAATACTTGGCCGGTATCTCGGGTTGGGCATCATTGGCAACTTCAAAATATCCTTTAGGGAAGTTAAAGGCTATTTGTACGTTTTTATGTGCCGCCACTTTGTCGTTTTCTTTCGGAGAGATCGCAGCAACAATTGGATACTGACCGAAAGGGCTTGGGTTGAAACATGGTTTTTCTCCGGTTTCAAACTGGAACGAACGGTTTACTTTGATCAATCCGTTCAACGCTTCACCTTTTACGGCAATGAAACCTTTAAAATAATTGGGGTTGGGGAAACTGCCTTCCAATACCGCTACAGCATACATATCGAACAGTTTCCAGGACGGACTTTTCCAAAACCAAAGATCCAATCGCAAGCCTACTTCTGCGTCCAGCAAGGCATAAGCCTGCCCCTGTGCGTACCAGCCATTGATACCTACGGCGTCGCCGTCGCAAGTGGTTGCGCCTTTCAAATCCTGCAAAACGGCATCAAAACCGATGGTTATGTCAATATCGGCATACACTATGAGTACGCTGATGTCTATGCTGGCTTTGAGCGCTGCCCCAAATCCAAAACCGGGTTTGGCTTTTGAGAATGAGGCAAAATCCGGACGATCATCACTTACTGGCTTACCATTTTGGTCCACCATTTTATCCCGGATAGATTTTGGCAGCGGTGGCAACCCGGGCACATCCGATCCAATCATAAAGTAACATCCCACCGAAGCTTTCAGCACCTTGAGGTCTACATCCAGCCTGCAACGGGTGTTCTCAGCACTATTACTCCAGGGTTCCATGCCTTCCAGTTCTTCTACCGACCACTTACCCAAATGCACATACCATTCCTGCTTGGAAAAGTGCAAGGCCAGCGTAGCGTTACCACTAAGCACCTGTCCCAACTCCACTTCCAGGCCGGCCACCAGCGTAAAGCTTGGCGATACAAAATCCATTTGCATGTGCATAAAGCCGTGTATTTTGGCATTATTGCGCGAATCCATGGGTTGAACCATGTAGGCATTGCCATCCAACACGATCGAATCCAAACGAAATTTATCCGCAGTGGACAGGTACATGGTAAAGGTTACGTCGCCATTGAAGGTACGCCCCCCTGCCTGAGCACCGCCGCTGAGTCCAAACAAAACCTTGGCTTTGAATCCAAGTTTACCGTTATCCGGCTCAAACACCACCCCGGTAGCCGTGCTTCCAGGTTTATTCAGATCGCCAGCAGGTTCACCATAAGTGCCGTAATCAAATTCCTTGAGCGGCGATTTAGGCGCCATATTGTACCAGACACCACCTCCGAATCCGTAAACAGAGGCCATGGGAGCGCCAGGAATTTGGAAACCCTGATCGTATTTGAAAAGGCCGTCAAAGAAGAAATAGTCAAAGTTTTGACCGTTT
>JADZFI010000416.1 GCA_020850025.1 Saprospiraceae bacterium | reverse complement strand
GTCCACCGTCCATGTTACAATCTAGCCAACTTTCCAAATCATTCGGAAAACTCAAAGCTCTGGATCAGGTAAGCGTTCAAATGCAAGCTGGCCAGGCTGTTTCCCTGATCGGACCCAATGGATCCGGCAAAACCACCTTTATCAAATGTTTGCTCGGCCTGGTGATCCCTGACAGCGGCTCGCTTACCCTGAATGATACATCCATTCTGGGCAGCTGGAACTACCGCAGGCAGATTGGCTACATGCCGCAAATAGGCCGCTACCCTGATCACATGCGGGTAGGGCAGGTATTTGATATGGTAAAAGAAATTCGCCAGGGAGCGTATGAGCAGCTCGACGATGATCTGATGCGTGCTTTCGAGGTGGAGAAATTTGCCAACAAGCCCATGCGCACGCTTTCCGGAGGCACCCGGCAAAAGGTAAGCGCCTGCCTGGCGTTTTTATTCAATCCCGCTGTGCTGGTACTCGATGAGCCCACAGCCGGACTGGATCCGCTGGCTTCCGAGATACTGAAGGAAAAGGTGTTGGCAGAAAAAGCCAAGGGAAAGTTGATCCTGGTTACCTCTCACATCCTCAGCGATTTGGAGGAACTCACCACCGATGTGCTATACCTCATGGAGGGCAAGGTGCAGTTTTACCAGTCCATTGAACAGCTAAAATCCCAAACCGGAGAGGAAAAACTCAATCGCGCGCTCGCCCAGGTCATGCGCGGAAATCAGTCGCTTAACTGAGCCTCCCTTTTTGTTGTTCCCATTCATGCACTTTATGCCGTTCTTTGCCGGCACAAGGTCTATCTATTCCATATTCCCATGCTCCGCATTGTCAAATACGTATTGTACGATATCCTGCAAAACAGGATGGTGATTGGCTACACTCTTTTTCTGCTGG
Organism: Saprospiraceae bacterium; assembly: GCA_020850025.1. Taxonomy (GTDB): domain Bacteria; phylum Bacteroidota; class Bacteroidia; order Chitinophagales; family Saprospiraceae; genus M3007. The sequence continues at coordinate 1,793 of JADZFI010000416.1, read as the reverse complement.
CCGTTTCTTTTGGGCTGTTCAACCTTAGTGGCGATCCAACCAAAGGGATGGTCAGTTTGCTCAACATTGTCCTGATTGTTACCCCACTGGTGAGCATCGTATTTTCCACCATTCACTACTATAATGCTTCTGAATTCATAGAATTGCTGGCAGCACAGCCTATCCGCAGAAGTGTGATTGTTTGGAGCGAATTCTTTGGACTTGCCGGGGCGCTCGCTCTGGCTGTTTTTGTGGGAATTGGTCTGCCGGTTGCGCTCTTTTCACCCAATGCCACAGGACTCACGCTTGTTATTGTGGCGGCAGCACTTTCCGTGGCCTTTGTGGCTATTGCCTTGCTCGCTTCCGTGCTCACGCGCGATAAGGCAAAAGGTATTGGCGTTTCATTGATGCTTTGGTTCTATTTTGCCCTGCTGTACGACGCATTGGTACTATTTCTGATGTTTAGTTTTGCCGACTACCCGCTGGAGAAGGTAATGCTGGCGTTTATTGCCCTGAATCCCATTGATTTAGCCAGGGTAGTGGTGCTGCTGCAAATGGACATTTCCGCTCTGATGGGCTACACCGGGGCATTGTTCAGGGAGTTTTTAGGAACGGGATGGGGTATCGGATTCGCTTTTGTGGTGTTGTTGGCCTGGGTCTTGATCCCCATCAGCATTGCGGTGCGCGTTTTCCGGAAAAAGGATTTGTAACAGGGTCAAATAATGCGTTTACGGCGAAACCAAAAGTAGATTACCAGGGCAATGATCAACATACATCCAAGTGTTACAAAATACCCTATCGGCTGCCTTAGCTCCGGCATATTCTCAAAATTCATCCCGTAAATTCCAGCCACAAAGGTCAGAGGCAGAAAAAAGGCAGAGAAGATGGTCAAGAGCCGCATCACATCGTTGCTTTTTTGTGCATTGATAGACAAATAGGTGTTGAGCAAACTGTTTGCATCATCTGTCATTTCATCATACACCAGAATCAGATATAAAAGCTGGTCCTTCACGTCCTGCATGGAGGTTTTAAACCGCTCCTGCACTTCCATTTGGTGAATGGTATTTTGCGTGATTTGCAGGATCTTTTTGGCAATGCGGCTTTCTGCCCTTAGAAAGTACAAGTCTTCCAGTGAAATTTTGCTGTGATCCTTGATGAAAATGGTCTTCTCAAATTCATCAATTTCCCTGCTCAATAGTTCAGAAGGGGGCACAAAGGATTCAAGCATTTTCCGGACGATCTCCAGCACCAGATCAACAGAGTGGATACAATCCGTGGGCACCGCTTCCAGGAAATCAAAATGGGCCCGGTGCACGGTAATTAACTTGCTTTCATTGTAAAAGAAGGCAATCTTGTTGGAAAGCTCGTTGATATTGGTCACCCGGTCTTCCGGAGATGCCGTGTAAGCTCTGAGAATCAGGAAGTGATAATTAGGCTGCGTCTCAAACTTGGGCAAGTGCCCTGCCTGCAGACTGTCGCTTACCTGGTAATAATCCAGGTCGTACTCTTTGGCCAAGACGGTCAGGTCGTGATGGCTGGGCCGACAAACATCGATCCATTTGAAATTAGCAAAGTCTGTTTGACGAATTTTTGAGGACATGGGGTAGTATTAGCGAGGCAAAAATAGCAGATTGTAAAGACCTCGTAGGTTTATAAAATCAGAGGGTGTCTCATAAGTCGCAATTTTAGTTCTACCGCAGAGGCGGGGAGACGCAGAGGTTTTGATAATCAATGCTATACACCTCAGCGTCTCTCCGACTCTGCGGTAAAATTTACTTATGAGACACCCTCTATCAGCTTATTAAAACGCCACT
>JADZFI010000415.1 GCA_020850025.1 Saprospiraceae bacterium | reverse complement strand
TTCCTGGCCTATCCTGTTTTGCTGCTCTGGTTTTTGTGGGAGGGCATTCCTGCCGGCATGAAAATTCCGGTATGCGCCTAGTCAGGTGTCATAACCATCATGGCGCTCAGTGCCATGAACCTGAAAGAAAGAATGCCCGCAGGCATTTTTGTTTCGCTGCTTACAGGAGCCATTTTATTTGTCCTTTCCGACAGCCTGATTGCGGTTGCGCGCTTTGGAGCATCGTTTGAAGGCTCCCGGGTAGCGGTAATGTTAACGTATATCACAGGACAATATTTATTGATTTTGAGCGCTATTAATTGGCTGAACAACCCGGGAAATAATGCAAAGTCCTGATTTTACGGAGATTGCAACTGCCATTTTTTTACATTCTGACCAATTAGTTCCCTTTGTTTGGCCAAAATAGCGGAACTTGGAGCCGCAAACCAACCCCAATTTTCTCTACCACGCAACCAAACTGATTTTTTCACCAATTGATTTTGATTTACAACCTGACTATGAAAAGAACACTACCCTTGCTGTTCGCGCTTCTGTGCGCCTTCTCTGTTGCTGCCCAGGTACCAGTCTGCATGCGCGATTCGTCCATCATTCAATCCGGCGGTCTGCTTTCGCCAGCCCCTTACACGGATCAGGCTCCTAACTACAACCTCAACGACGCCTGTATTGACCATCCATACAATCAATCCGTTACAGTAAACGTGCCAACCACCTTCAATGGTATCCCGATCACTACCGTGAGCCTTACCACCACAGGCGCCATCAGCGATTTGCCGGTTGGCCTGACCTATGCCTGCGACCCGCCGAACTGCGTTTTCGCAGCCGGCTCTCTGGGCTGCATCGTACTTTACGGCACGCCAACCAATGCCAATATTGCGCCAGACACCTTCGACCTGGGTATTACAGCTACCGTAAACACCCCGTTTGGCGGTCTTCCGGTACAATTCCCAGGGCAGCTGGCGCCAGGCTCTCACTACTACCTTGCACTGAAGTCATCTGCCTGTCTGGTAGGCAGCTACGACCTCGGCAATCAGTTCACCCTGCTCAAAAACGCACCCAACCCATTCGGCGACCAAACCTTGATTCTCGCAGAGTCTCAGGTAGCCGATGAATTCTTCTTTGAAGTATTCGACGTGCTCGGACAACGCGTACACCAGCAAACCCTGCGCCTGGAAATCGGCCGAAACGAATTCACCTTCGAAGCCGGAAACCTGGCCAACGGAAGCTACTTCTACACCCTCAGCAACAAAAACGGCAAAGCCGTTCGGCAGATGGTGATTGCACGATAAGTGTTTGAGGAGTTTGAAGGGTTTGAGGCACCTGCGGGTAAAGCCGACGACGTTTGAAGGGTTTTAGGAGTCTTCAAACATATCAAACCCTTCAAACATATCAAACCCCTCAATCCCTTCGAACCCCTCAATCCTTTCTTTTAATCCCTGCTCTCAATCGGTCTCATCGAAAAGATGGTTGCCTTTAATCCGGTGAAGTGGCGCACAATTCGCTCCTTTTCCGTCCTTCTGTAATGCAACATTTTTTCATTATTTAACCGGTTGTATCCATGCGACAACTTCTACTAACCATTTGTCTAACTGCCCTTCTTTTCCCCTTCATTTCTTTCGCACAATCCGGATGTCCGGGCTGCCTCGTAAATGTACCTTCCGGCTTTCCGGCCGACACCATTTATCTGCCTGATCTTCCAGACGGGGAAAAAGGAACCCCTTACCAACAGGATGTATCCTTCAGACTGCCCAAAACCACCACTCCGGTCAATGCCATTGACAGCACCACTCCTCCAGGTCTGACCATCAACAAATTCGAAATTTTATCGGTGGAAGGTCTGCCGGCCGGGCTCTATTGGCAGCTTAACCAATCGGAATTCGACCCTGCAACGCAAACGGATGGCTGTATCCGCATTTGCGGCACCCCGCTGGCAGCCGATTCCTTTGAGCTGACGGTTACACTAAAAGCCACCGTGTTCATCATTTCCCAGGTTTCTACTTTCCCGATGTCGCTGTACATCGCGCCCAAAACCAGCATTACCAGCGGATTTTCCATGACCAATCCCAGCGGTTGCGGAAGCACTACGGTTGATTTTGTAAATCTGGTGCCCTCCAACAGCAATGAAGGCTTTACCTATGCCTGGGATTTTGGCGATGGCACACCGATATTCCAGGAAGAAAATCCCGAGCCGCACACTTACGAACAGCCCGGTGTATATGAAGTTGCCTATCAGGCCATCATTGACACGGCAGGATACCTGCTGGAAAGCATTCAGGTACAGGATATTGATTGCACTGATCCGCCTTTCTATGGCAGTCCCGACCTGTTCCTTGAAATTAAAAACCCGCAGGGCGATATCATCTTCAGCTCTTCCCCTGCGGTGAATGATGCCCCCCTGCCCTATACATTTCCCGTAAATTTGAAGTTGACCCCAGGCAACTACAACCTTCAGGTATGGGATAACGATGGCGGCATTAAAGGCGGCGACGACGATTGCGGGAAATTAACCTTCAACATCCTGAGCAACGGCAGCCTGGTGGCCGGTGGCCTCACCGTGGTGATGAACATCCTTCACCCGGTAGATACCGTTCGGTCGGTGGATACTGTCATTGTTTACCCTCAGCCTTCTGACCCTGTCATCAATGCTCCTATGGGCCTGAGCGCCTGCGCGGGAGCGGAGGGGCCCAACCTGGTTTCTTCCTACGGGTTTGGCAATCAATGGATGTTGGAAGGCGCTTTGATTCCCGACGCTACTGATTTCCTTTACCAGCCGGAAAACTCCGGCTCCTATCAGGTGCAATATGTGTCATCCTTCGGATGTGTAGCCACCTCCCAACCGGTTGAGGTGGTATTTCATCCGTTGCCGCCGGCGCCGGTTTGGTTTAATTACAACAATTCCCTGCGCATGACCGATACCACCAATCTGCCGGCGCAATTCTCCCTTCAGTGGTTTAAAAACGGCATTGCCATACCTGGCGAAACAGATTTTTGGTATTGCTCCACTACAAGCGGAACCTATATGCTGGAGATCACCGATTTGTCTACCGGCTGCAGCAGTACACACAGTGCCCCGGTAACCAACAATCCGAACTATAACTGCCTCACCGGCACGGATGCGCCGTCCTATCAACCTTTCACGGTTTCCCCTAATCCAAGTGCCGGTCAGATAAGCATGCAATTCCCCGCTACGCTAACCAAAGGCGCGATCATCAACGTAACCGACATGAGCGGCCGTCTGATACAAACAAAAGTGTTGGAAGACCCGGCGGATACCTTCTACTGGTCGGTAGAGGCGCTCACACCGGGGGTGTACGTCGTTGAAGTGCTTTCAGAGTCCTTCAGGGGTCTGGCAAGGATAGTCAGGATGTAAATCTTGTAAAGCCCGAAAAAGAGAAGCGG
>JADZFI010000414.1 GCA_020850025.1 Saprospiraceae bacterium | reverse complement strand
TTCCTGGGCTATCGCGATCGTTTCAAGAGCATCAACTTTGGTTATACCTACATTGACTCCACCTACACTGCCGAAGCCGGATTTGTGCCGCGCCCCGGCGTTCAAAACCTGTTTGCCGGCGGAAGCGGCCGCATTGACCCCCAAAAAGGCTGGGCGGCTGAAAATATCACCAACCACGAAATCGGGGTAAGCAGCTCCCATACTTTCGGGTTGAACGGCGACCTGACCGACCGGGATGTTTCGCTTTACCATAAGATAAACTTCGTAGATCAGTCGGGCACCAATGTGGCTATTTACAACAGCTACGTGTACCTGTTTGCCCCTTTCGACCCCAGCAATACCGGGAAAGAGAAGCTGGGCATAGGCGCTTACAACAACTATGGCGCGCTGGCTCGTTTTTTTACCGGCACCACCACCGACTTACAGGGGAACATCGGGTTTAACTATGGCGGTTTCTTCAATGGCAACCTGTTCAGCAGCGACGGCTCCATTTCCTACCGTTTGCAGCCCGTCGGGCGTTTCTCCATACAATACAACTACAACCGTATCCGCCTGCCCGAACCCTACGCCTCCGCCGATTTCTGGCTGGTTGGCCCCCGGATAGAATTGTCGTTCCGCCGGGATTTATTCCTGAGCGCCTTTATGCAGTACAATACCCAGTTCAACAACTTCAACCTCAACGCCCGGGTACAGTGGCGTTTTGCTCCGGTTTCAGACGTATTCCTGGTGTACACCGACAATTCCTATGCAGAAGGTATACCCAACACCCCGGTCAGGGTTTTTGCGCCCAAGAACCGGGCAGTAGTGCTGAAGGTGGTGTATTGGCTGAATGTCTGAGGGCATTGGACATTGGACATTGAACACTATCTTTGCCCGGTATTTCCAACGTTCAAACGATCTTAAATATGTGGTGGAAAGTTGCTTCCGTAGTGCTGGTGGTATACGCGTTGACAGCGGGCATGCTGGTGCCTTTGAAACCGGGCATCGACTATGTTAAGCCCGGCTACGCCCGCTCGGGCGATTCCCTTAGGGTGCAATTTCACGGATATAACTCTTTTTACACCAAAGGCCAGGCATCCGATATCCGGGTGTGGCTACAATACGACTCAGCGCAGGCGATTTTGGGTAAAAATCTGGCCGTTTTGAGCGATACCACTCTGGAGGCCACTTTTGTGCTTCCGGCCGATCTGCCCCGCCCTACCCCATCGGTGATGCTGAACGCCATCATCAGTCACCCCACCGACGGGGTTTCCCTGCTACCGGATGCAGTGGAGGTTACCCGCGATACGGCTGCCCGCAGCGCTGTAAGCTGGACGGCCACTCCGGTGGAAAAACTGCACATTGTTAAAGATCTGAGTTTCCCCTACCGGAATGTGATCTACGAAAGCATCCGCAATACGTACTACCACGTGCCTATGTGGTTTGTGCTGTTGTTTCTGTTCGCTGCCTCGGTGTATCAAAGCGTCCGATTCCTGATGACCAAGAACCTGGATGCCGACCGCAAGGCCTCGGCGTTTGCGGAAGCCGGCTTGCTGTTCGGCATAATGGGACTGGTAACGGGTATGCTTTGGGCCAACTACACCTGGGGAGCACCCTGGAGCAACGATATCAAACAGCTCATGACCGCCGTGGCCCTGCTGATCTATCTGGCCTATTTCATCCTGCGCCGCTCGTTCGACGAGCCTGAAAAGGGCGCACGTCTTTCGGCGGTTTACAACATTTTTGCCTTCGCCTCGCTCATTCCGTTGCTCTACATTGTTCCGCGCATGTTTGCCAGCCTGCACCCGGGTTCTACCGGCAACCCGGCTTTTGGCAGCCAGGATCTGGACAATACCATGCGGCTTATCTTTTACCCGGCCATTCTGGGTTTCGCGGGCATAGGCTTCTGGCTGGCACAGTTACGGGTGCGCATGAAACGGATTGAAGACAAGATGATCGGACTGGATTGAGCAGATCCCTTTTTACCACCCCGGAATAAAATTCAACCCGAATCGCCAGTTGCGCTGGCTTTCCGGTGCGGAAATCGGTATAGCAAAATACGGCTCCACCACCAAATACCCGAACAGGTTGACCCGCATGGATACCCCTGTGGAGAAAATAGGCACGTGCTGAATATAAGCGTCCTTTTTCAGGTCGTCCGTTTCAAAAAACGACAAACCTGCATCAAAGAATAGATTCAAATCGGTAATGAGAAAGCCGGATCTGATCAGAGAAAGTTGTCGTGGCCCGGTAAAAGGCAAGCGAATTTCAAAGTTCCCGACCAACATCTTGCTTCCCACCGTGCGAAAGATGAATAATGAATCTTCCTGGGCGTTGTACACGTTTTGATCGTAGCCCCTGACAAAGAATGGGTTTCCGGCAAACAAAGGATAGTTCAAGCTAAAGGCAGTTGCTCGTTCTCCAGTGCGCAGGTATGCGAGGCCACGTACTGCGAAGGTGAATGGTTTTGCATGGAAATAGCGCCTTCCATCCGCCAGAAATGCGGTAAAATTGAAATCTCCGAGTAAGTATTGCTCCACACCCACCCGGTAACGCCAGCCCTTCAGCGGCGCTGTAAACCCGAAAAAGGAATTATCCCCCACAAAAGCTGCCTGGATATTGTTCAGGTTCAGGGTAGGACCTTTGGGTAAACGTTGCCGATCGGAGCCGTAAAAGAACAACGGGCTTCCGAATTCATCTATCGTGTAATAGTCATTGTATTCCGTGGTGCGGCTGCTGTAAAACTCCGCCGAAGTACCCAGCTCTACCCTTTTGGTTACGGAAAACGGATAGAACACGGTAGCACCAACGCGCTGCTGAAATACCCGCGCCAATCCGAGCGTCCTTTTAAGGAGCGTTGCCGTCTGGCCTGGATTCACCTCTACATTTACGTAGTCAAAATACTGGTAATATCCGCTCTGAAATGAGAAGTGGGAGGCATTAATACCCCAACCAATCCGGTGTTTTTGGTGGATCTCGGACACTTGTCCGCCGGCATCCTGAATATCGCCGTTCAGCACCGCACCGGCATATAACTGGTTATTGCCCAGAATATCGCTAAAGAGGGCATCCACGCCGCCGGCCAGGCCGGTTTGGGCCCCAAAGCTGCTGTTACCGGTATTCACGCCCACTCCAGTGCTGCCCCCCAAATAATCGAGTTGAAAATTTGGCCGGAACCTCTTGCCCCTCATCCCCGGATTCGCCTCGGTTTGGGTATCCATCAGGCGCAGTCCGGTATTTACCATATCCTTTTGCCTTGGGCTGAAGGGCGGCAAAGCGGCAGCCACCTGATCCACGGCCATGGGGTCCACCTCAGTGGCGTCGAAGTCAGAATCCTTGGCCTGGTAGATAATGTACCGGCCTTTGCTGTAATAAGTGTACAACACTTTGTCTCTATCCTCGGCAATGCTGATGGCCGGTGAATACGGCGTTACACCGGTAATGCCGGTCATCAAATCAGTGAGCCGGTACACCTTTTTTGTGCCAAAATCATAACGATACAGGTTCCGGCGCCCGTCGCGATTGCTCAGGAAAAACAGGCTGCCGTTCTTGTCGAATTGCGGGTTCATATTATCGGCGCCCGGGAAAATGTCGATGTTTTGGACCGTTTCGGAAGCCATATCCATTACGGCCAGGTTCATGGTCCAGACTCCATTGGTACGGCCGCGCTCTATGCTCAGCTCATCAGTAGAATAAGCCAGGGAGGTGCCGTCGGCGCTCCAGGTCGGCATGATTTCGGAATAACGGTCGTTGGTGAGCCTTTTGACCTTTTTGGACTTAAAGAAGTATTGATACAGATCTGTCTGACCATTTACCAGGCCGCTCACCACAATGCTTTTACCATCGGGGCTCCAGGCCGGATTGCTGAATGCCGGCACACCGGGAATCCTGATTTTCTGGGTTTTCCGACCTTTAAATATGTCTTTCACGATCAGCACGCTGCGGCCCTTTTCATAAGCATCAAAGGCGAAACGTTTGCTGTCGGGGCTCCAGGTGCCGGCGCTTTCCAGGTAGTTGAGGTGATCCGTATCGCCGTTAGAGGCGGTGCTGTACACGCGCCGCATCACCTTGCCGGTTTTGGCGTCGGCCAGAAAGAGATCGGTGGAGAAAACGCTTTTTTCAGAAAGGAAGATCACGTACTTACCATTTGGGCTGAGTACCGGGGAGATATTCATCTGGCCGGCATTGTCTTCATCCAGAAGGGTTTTGCCGGGCAAATCTTCCTTCTTGCCTTTAATGGCCCAACGCCCGTAATGATCCTTCAGGGTACGGCGCCAATTGTTCGATAGTGAGTCAAGTGAAATACCCAGGGTAATGGGCACAGCATTCTGCAGACCGTATTTAGCCGTGTTCATGAACAACGGATCGATGACTTCGTCGCTATAAACACCGGTAACAAACCCCCAGAATGCCTGTCCCCAGCGATATGGGAAGTATTTGCCGCTGTCAAGATCCTTGAGGCGGGGCACCTGATCGTTCAACACCGCATCCCGCATCCACAGGGAGGTATTGGCGTCAATACGGCCTATACTCAGGTACTCGGCAAGTCCCTCCACCATCCAAAGGGGAATGTTGGCCAGATTCCGCATGGTGGTGGAATCGCCGTTCAGCACTTTGTTGTACTGAAACGCGTGCACCAGCTCGTGGCCCAGTACGTGATTCGTTTGCTGATTGGTAGGTGCTACGGGAAATACCACCCGATTGCGCAGACCCTCGGTAACCCCGCCGGTACCCACACTGATATCGCCCATGATGGCATTGGTTTGCTGGAAACCAGCGTGATCATTATAGATAATGAGCGGATTTTTCTGGTAAAAGGTATCCTTCAGCACCTTGGAGTGCATATCGTACCAAACCTCGGCTGCCGCGGCAATTTCCTTGAGCTTTTCCGGGTTGTCCAGGTAATCATAAATCACAAAGTGCTCAGTTTCAGTCACTTTGAAAGGCTGCTGATTGTATCTTGGTTTATTCCGGCCGAAATATTGCGCATGGAGCTGATTGCCCATTATAGCCAAGAGCAGAGTAGCTATTAGAATGATCCGTTTCATGGTATATGTATGGTTTAAGTGGTGTGTTGTTATAAATCGCCCCGACACTAAGACTCAAAGTACAACAACTATTGACGCAAAAAGCCTCCCCAAAGGATGTTAGCATTGCGTTAAATCCGCACGAAAGGTAAAGTCCTTGACAATTTTCACCGCACAAAAATCAGGTTTGGCACTTTCCCCTTCCCCTTTATAATTTCGCCCCCGCATTAACCACATTCCCCACATTCATCACATTAACCTCATTCACCACATTCACCACATTCATGAAAGATACCATACTCCTTGTTGGCGCCGGCGGTCAGATTGGTTCCGTACTAACAGAAGCGCTTCGCGATGCCTTTGGCTCGGATCATGTCATCGCCACCGATTTGCGTCCGCTGGAAAACCAATCCGGCCCTACTGAAATCCTGGATGCTTTGGACGGCGATGCCCTGGCGGGGCTGGCAAAAAAATACAAGGTGACCCAAATCTACCACCTGGCAGCCATCCTTTCGGCTACGGGTGAGAAGAATCCAATGTGGGCCTGGGACATCAATATGCGCAGTTTGTTCAACGTACTGGAGGTGAGCAGGGAACAGCAGGTATCTAAAGTATATTATCCTTCTTCCATTGCGGTATTCGGGCAGGAGGCTTCTCCAGCCATGACTCCGCAGTATTCCGTGTTGATTCCAGGTACGGTGTATGGCATCAGTAAAGTAGCTGGTGAACACTGGGCGAATTATTATTTCCGCCGCTATGGGCTCGACGTACGTTCACTGCGTTATCCGGGCATCATTGGCTACCAGAGCATGCCGGGCGGCGGCACAACGGATTATGCCGTAGATATCTACCATTATGCGGTTCAGAACAAGCCGTATGAGTGCTTCCTGCGCGCCGATACTCCCCTGCCCATGTTGTACATGCCGGATGCTATTCGCGCCACACTAGAGCTCATGGAGGCCCCTGCCGACAAGCTTTCGGTTCGTACCAGCTATAACCTGGCGGGTATGACCTTCAATCCGGCAGAAATTACGGCCAGTATTCAGAAAGAAGTACCGGGATTCCAGGTTACCTACGTGCCCGATTTCCGCCAGGCCATTGCCGATTCCTGGCCGGCATCCATTGATGATTCCGTAGCCCGCAAAGACTGGGGCTGGAAGCCGGAATATGACCTTGATGCGATGACCCGGGACATGCTGCTGCATTTGAAGGAGCAGTACGGGGTTTAGTGCCGCCTAATACTGCTCTTCACGACCCATGTATCCTCCGCGCGCCTGCCAAAGCGGATCAGCATTTTGCATGCGTTTTTCAATGGCCTGATCGTAATTCAGCCAAAGATAGTTTTCGGCGCGGGCGCCTACCGGGCCATTAAAATCATACTGGGACAGTACCGGATAACGCTGACCCAGCTCCTGAGGCACATCGGGCAGGATGTAAAATACGGTGCCGTTGGCAGGCTTGGTGAGCACCTCCCAGTTGATATTAGGGGTAATATTTCTGGTTCTGGAAATAGCCAGCACATCGAAGTTGCCCAGGCAGTTTACCCCAACTGCCCGGTTATTGGCCACCGTAGTTGGCTCCAGATCAAAGGCAGGCTCAGGCAAACTGAATGGCACTGCCGGAAAGAACTGATCAATGTAATAGGTGTACCCGGGGTTCGTCCCGGTTGGACCGTAGGCATTGAGTCGGAACAGATCAATATATGGCCGGTTGGGATCAAACAAGTCATTGTTCACCGGTTCGAAAACTTTGCGGTCGCCAAATGCAGGCACTTCGCCCCCTGGCGCCCGGATATGTTCAGAAAGAGGGAAAAACTCCAATCTGGAAGTGTCAACTACTCCGTCCAGCTTGTATTGCCAGGTGGAAACAAAGGGGAAGCCCAGCGTGAGGGGGGGCGAAAAATTCCCAAGAAACTGTGTAGACACATCTATGGTACTGGCATCAACGACCAAACCCATATTACTAAAGGTCAAGAATCGCCAGAACGATTCGCCGTTGATCAGCACCCTTACCCAGCAGCGGCCGGTATTGTTGACCAGATATTCTCCGTAATAGTTGTTTTGTGCCTGTGGTCGGGAGAGCGTGAGCGCATCAGGTACTACAATGGAATCCAGGGTGTTGAAGCCGGTGAGGGTGAAGCGCAGGGTAGACACCTGGTGAAAATACAGATCCCTTAGCTCCAGCTTTTTACCGCTGGGCACCTGGGTATACGTTGTCAGCGTTAGCGTAGTATCCTTGACCCCTGTGCCTGGAGCCTCCAGGGTTGTGATTCGTAAAAGGGTAACATCCAGGGCGTCTGCCGGTGTTTTGCCAGGAACCTGGATATGGGCGGTATCTTCGCTTGGCAACCATCGAAAAGTCAACACTTTTCCGTCTTCATCCGATACAAACAAGGCAAATTTCGCCTGAACCTCAAAATAATCGTTCTCCACAGTCAACTCATAAACAGGCTCCGTAGGTGGGGGAATGATTGCTTTTTCGCAGGAAAAAAGGCCAAATATGACGGCCAGCGGAAGGAAGAAGCGG
>JADZFI010000413.1 GCA_020850025.1 Saprospiraceae bacterium | reverse complement strand
CGCACCTTATCAATAGATGGAATCATGGTTTGCTCCAGGGTGGTATTCAGCGGCACAGCCGGCATGTTTTCAGCGCCAATGGTTCGTACCGGAGCATCCAGGTGTGTAAAACAGTTTTCCTGAATTCTGCCGGCCAAAGATTGGGCGAATGAGCCGTTTACCTGTTCTTCTGTTACCACCAGGATACGACCATGCAGCCTGGCTGCAGCATACATAGCCTCTTCGTCCAGTGGGCAAAGTGTGCGCAAATCCACAATTTCAATCTGGCCGGGAAATTCCTGGGCGGCATTCAGGGCCCAGTGAACCCCCATTCCATAGGTGATAACAGCCATTGAGGTGCCTTTCTTTATAGCAGCGGCATCTGCCTGCAACACCGTTCTGGCTTTCCCGAATGGAATAACATATGCTTCATCCGGTTCAACTGTTCTGGCTGCCTCCGTTCCCGGCACTTTGCTCCAGTACAGTCCTTTATGCTCAAATATGACCACGGGATTGGGATCGTACCAGGCTGCTTTGAGCAAACCTTTCAGGTCGGCTCCGGTGCTGGGGTAGGCAATTTTTACCCCGCGAATCTGGGTTACCACACTTTCCACGCTGCTGCTGTGATATGGACCTCCGCTCCCGTAAGCGCCAATGGGCACGCGCAGTACGCAACTTACCGGCCATTTGCCATTGCTCAGGTAGCAACTCCGGGCTACCTCTGTGAACAACTGATTCAGTCCAGGCCAGATGTAATCGGCAAATTGTACCTCCACGATGGGTTTCAACCCTGTTGCGCTCATACCTGCAGTGCTCCCAACGATGAATGCCTCCTGGATAGGGGTGTTAAACACCCTGTGATCACCAAATTTTTCTGCCAGCGTAGCTGCTTCCCGGAATACTCCTCCCAAACGCCGGCCGACATCCTGACCGTAAAGCAGACATTCGGGATATTTGCGCATCAATTCCTCAATGGCAAACAAAGCACAGTCAACCATCACTTTTACCTCTCCCTTTGCAGGCGACCGCTCCCCTTTTTCCTCGGTTATCGGTGTTGGTGCAAAGTCGTGCGTGAACAAATCTTCAGGCCTTGGGTCTTCCGCGTTTTTTGCTGATTCAAAATCGGCTGCAACGGTTTCGGCGGCCTTTTTTTCCAGTTTTTGAAGGTCGGCTTCCTGAAAACCATTATCCAGCAACAGTTTGCGCAGGATGGGGTAGGGGTCGCGTTGTGCATGTTCCTCCAGATCGTCGCGATACCATTCTTTACGTACACCGGAGGTGTGGTGATTAAGCAGTGGTACGCGGGCGTGCACCACAAACGGCCTGCGTTCGCGGCGTATGGTGTCCATCACATTTTGAATGGTTTCCCAGCACTGGGCGAAGTCATTGCCTTCAATGGACACTGTTTCCAGACCAGGAAATCCTTTGGCGTATTCTGCGGCGGTAGCCACTCTGGTTTCGGCGGCATTGGCGGATATGTCCCAACCATTGTCCTGCACCAGGTAAAGGATAGGCAACTTTTTCAGGACGGCCATTTGAAAGGCTTCGGCAACTTCCCCTTCTGTAACGGAGGCATCTCCCAGAGAGCAGACTACCAGCCCCGGGGTGGCGTTAACCTGGGGTTTTCCGTTTTTTATCCTGGTATGGTACGGGTATGGGTTACTCAGATCCAGTTGTGTGCCGTTTTGACCATCAGATTCTTTTGTGTTCCGTTGCAACGCTTCTTTATACCAGAATCCCATGGCCGCACCGGTAGCAGGAATGGCTTGCATACCTGTGGCACTGCTTTGGTGGGGGATTTTTGGGAAATGATCTTCTTTAAAGGATGGGTGGCAATAATAGGACCTGCCTCCTGAAAACGGATCGTCGCGTTTGGCCATCAGTTGAAGCATCAGCTGATAAGGGCTTAACCCCATACCCAGCAGCATGCTGTCGTCCCGGTAATAGGGATAAACATAATCCTGAGGAAGGAGCTGCATACCTACGGCAAGCTGTATGGCTTCATGTCCGCGTGAGGTGGCATGCACGTATTTGCTGACGAACTTGAAATTTGCTTCGTAGATTTCCGTCATTGCCTTGGCAGTTGCCATCAACAGAAATCCGGATTCCAGTGTTTTGGTGTCTGGAATAGAAGCTTTTCGTTTGGATTGAGTTTTTGGATTGGCAGATGTTCTGGTTTGCACGAATCTGAATTTAAAGTTTTTTGGTATCCGCAAATGGGTGCATTGTTCACTTCTAAAAAACACAGCATCCCAAACGGGGTGGTTTTGTCTTCTTTCTAAAGCTCTTTCTTTGCGGTGAACAAATGCAAGGGCGCGCAAAAGTACACAAACATGAAACAAGGATTTATTGTTGGCAAATTTGATCCGCTTCACCGGGGCCATTTAGCATTGGTTTCGGAGGCATTAAAACTATGCGATAACCTGATCCTGTTGGTTTATTCAGATCCGGGTGCGCTAGTTCCGGGCTGGCAACGCTATCACTGGGTGAAAAATACATGGCCGGAACTCGAAGTACTACATTTTACCGGCGGTTTTCAGGCGGCATTGCAGTGGCTGGAGCGGCATAATGCCCAGGAAAAGGTGTTGATTGACGGTAATGGTAAATGGAATTTTTGGGGATGGAACCACCCATTGCACTATAGTTGTCTGAACCTGGGCCTTACAGAGCAGGCTGTAACGTCCACAAAGATCAGGAACAACCCGGATCAGCATTGGGACTGGCTCGCTCCACTGGCACGTCCGTATTATGTGCAGCGTATTGCTCTGGTAGGTCCGGAAAGTTGCGGTAAGAGTTATATGGCCGAGAAACTGGCGCAGCATTACGATACGGTTTTTGTGGAAGAGTATGGCCGGACGTATTGTGAAAAGTTTGGTATGGATTCCACCGATCTTGATTTTGCGCATGTTGCCGGAGGACAGTTATACCGGGAGGATGAGAT
Organism: Saprospiraceae bacterium; assembly: GCA_020850025.1. Taxonomy (GTDB): domain Bacteria; phylum Bacteroidota; class Bacteroidia; order Chitinophagales; family Saprospiraceae; genus M3007. The sequence continues at coordinate 6,962 of JADZFI010000413.1, read as the reverse complement.
GGCGCTTCAGGCCAATCGAGTGCTTTTTTGTGACACCGATCTGCTGGTGACACAGATTTGGAGTGAGGTGTACTTCAAGGGCAAATGCCAACCCTGGATTTTTTGGGCCAATCATGAGCGCAGGTATATGCATTTTCTGTTGTGTGCGCCGGATATCCCCTGGGTGAATGATGGATTAAGGGAATTTGAGGGGGAAAGAGATTGGATGTTTGGCCGGTTAAAAAATGAGCTCATTAGCCGGGAGTTGCCATTCAGTATTATTTCAGGAGATTTTGACAGGCGCTGGAGGGTTGCATTGGAGGCGGTAAATACCTGCCTGGGGAGCATCGTATCATCCTGAACCGTGGTTAATTTGGAGCAAACCATATAATTGCCGCCATTTAACAAAGTTTAAAGCCCAAAGTGCCGACTGAATAATTAATTTATTTTTAATTTTGGGTGAATAATTTTTTTGAAAACCCATACATCCATGTGAAATAGTCGTTTTATTTGCCCCTGTTATTTTGCTCAAATTTTGCATAATCCTTTGATTCTGAGTTGAAAGCTCCCAGTTAAGGCCAAGTGTAATACTATCATTTTTCTGGCATTTACTTAATTTTTAACCAAATCAAATTTCATTGTATGAAGCAATTCCTACTCGGGCTTGCCTTGCTCTTGCTGAGCGCTTCGCAAGTTTTGTCACAACGCGTTGTGACGGGAAAAGTCTCCGATGATCAGGGTGAACCACTCATCGGCGCTACGATTACTGCTCCAGGCACTTCTTCAGGAACGACAACAGATGCAAGCGGTATGTTTCGCTTCTCCGTTTCTTCCGGATCCACGTTGCTGAAAGTGTCTTACACGGGTTATCTCACGCAGGATGTGCCCCTCACATCTGCTTCCGACTACAACGTAGTGATGCAGGTAAACCCTAATACCCTTCAGGAGGTGGTAGTGGTTGGTTATGGCACACAGCAAAAACGCGCCATTACAGGTAGTATCTCCTCCATCAAAGGGGACGACATTGCACAGTTGCCGGCTCAGAGCTTTGATCAGTTGCTCCAGGGACGTGCCGCCGGTGTGAATGTCAGCCTGCCTAACGGCGTGTTGAACAACCCTCCGGTTTTCCGTGTACGTGGTATCAACTCTATCAACCTGAGCTCTTTCCCGCTCGTGGTGATTGACGGTGTGCCTACCTACACTGGCACCTTTGGTAACAACGCAGCCAACAACCCGCTGTCCAACCTTAACCCGGCCGACATTGAGAGCATTGACATCTTGAAAGATGCTTCTGCTACGGCTATTTACGGCTCCCGCGCAGCAGCCGGCGTTGTGTTGATCACCACCAAGCGTGGTCAGAAAGGTAAAACCCGTGTGAACTACGACGTATGGACCGGTTGGACACAGGCTGTTCGCGTACCTGAGGTGTTGAACGCACAGCAGTACGTTGAAGTTAAGAACGAAGCTGCTGCCAATGCCGGCCTCGCTGGTCCGCAGTACTTCCTGGATACGATCAATGGTCGTCAGGTAGATACCCGCTGGGCAGATTACATCTACCGCAATGCTTTCCAGCAGAACCATGCGCTGAGCTTCTCCGGAGGTTCTGATCAGACTACCTACTACATGGCCATGGGTTACACCCGCCAGGAAGGTATGATCGTGCAAAACGAATTTGAGCGTCTCTCAGGTCGTTTGAACCTCGACCACAAACTGACGGACCGCATCAAACTTGGTGGTACCATTGGCTACGCCAACAACAACAACGCTGCTCCAAACACTGGCTCTTTGCCTGGTGAGGCTTTCGCTACTGCAGGTATTGGCCGTCTGGCATTCGTACTCTCTCCAGTGGTGGATCCTTACCGCTACGATGCCAACGGCAATCGTCTGCAAGGTACTGCTCAGTACAACATCACCACTACCAACCAGTTGGGTGTGGGCAAAAACAAACAGGCTACCGGTTTCCTTAACCCACTTCCTGTTATCGACCTGAACCGCTTCACTTCTGAAGCCAATCAGATCCAGGCCTCCGTTTACGGCGAACTGGAAATCCTCAAGGACTTGAAAGTGAAGTCTATCTACGGTATCGACAATCTCTCTGTAGAAAACCAGACTTACTGGTCTCCGGTTCACGGTGATGGTTTTGGTCAGAACGGTCTGGCTGCAAACCAGTACATCCGCAACAATCGTTGGAACTGGCAAAACCTCTTGTCGTACGATTTGAATCTGCAAGACAAGCACAAGATTGGCTTCCTGGCAGGTAACGAACAGCAGTACACCATTTCTGAGGGCTGGGGTGCTCAGCGCACTGCCGTGGCAGATCCATTCTTCTCTACCTACCAGGGTAACTTCACCACGATCAACCCAAGCGGTAATTTCCAGGGTGAGAACTACCTGTTGTCTTACTTTGGTCGTGTAACTTATGAATACGATCGCCGCTACTACATCAATGCCAACGTTCGTCAGGACGAGTACTCTGCATATGCACCAGGCAACAAGAAAGGCACCTTCTGGGGCGCTTCTGCAGGCTGGAGCATTTCTGAAGAAAATTTCTGGAAGGAAAACATTGGCAACACGATCAACTTCCTGAAGTTACGTGTGAGCTACGGTACTGTGGGTAATGCCAACGGTATCGGCGACTTCGCTTCTCTTGATCTTTACGGTTCCGGTTTGTACGGCGCTGCTCCAACCTTCAACTACATTCAGGCTGGTAACCCGCTTCTCTCCTGGGAAACGAGCAGCAAGCTGGATGCAGGTATCGTATTCGGTTTGTTCAACGACCGCATCCAGGGTGAGTACACCTACTTCACGAACGACATCAGCGGTCTTATCCTGCAGGCCCCACAGTCTCCTTCAAAGGGTATTCCTGGCAATGTAATCAACCTCAACGTAGGTTCCATGCAGAACGTGGGCCACGAATTTGGTCTGAGCGCTACCGTTCTGCGCAAAGGCAAATTCAGCTGGACCACCAACGCCAACATTACGTTCATGCAGAATGAAGTGAAATCTCTGGCAGAGGGTGGCGCTGACATCCTGGCTCAGACTTCCGGTCTGGAAACTACCAATATCATTCGCATTGGTGAATCCATCGGTTCTATCTACTCTGTGGAAACGCAGGGTGTTAACCCGGCAAACGGTCAGCGTATCTTCGTGAAGTATGACTACAACGCTGAAGGTGAGCGCATCGGTTCTTATCAGGTACAGTACAACCACGCTGCTCCTGCTGGTCAGCGCTGGACTCGTGTTGACAACGGTGCCATTGTTTCTGCTCCAACGCAAAGCCGCGATGGTAACGTTTACGGTCCAACCCTTCCAAAATGGTTTGGCGGTTGGGACAACACCTTCACGTACGGTGCGTTCGACTTGAACATCCAGATGAACTACGCTGGTGGTAACTACATCTACAACGGAAGCAAGGCTGGTCTGCGCGACATGCGTTTCTGGAACAACCACACCGACGTTCTGGATCGCTGGACAGAGACCAACACGGACGGTTCTATTCCACGTGTTGTATTTGGCGACAACTTCTCTAACGGTTCCGCTATTACGATCTCTGAGAACGTAGAAAAAGGTGATTTCCTCCGCATACGCAACATTACACTTGGCTACCGTATACCTGCAAGCATTTTGGACAAGGCTAAGATTTCCAACCTGCGTGTGTATGGTTCTATCAACAATGCCTTGTTGTTCACGAACTACTCCGGAACTGACCCAGAGGTATCTACCAACGGTAACAGCAACTCTGCTCCAGGCGTAGATCGCAACACAGTGCCTATGGCCCGTACATTCGTGGTAGGTCTGAACCTCGGTTTCTAATTCCAATCTCTAACCATTCATTTTGAAAAATAACATGCAAGCATATAAAAAAATCTCCGTCATGCTCATTGCATTGGGCACTTTGATGGTTCCCAATGCCTGCCAGAAGGATCTGCTTGATCCCGCTCCGCTGAACAGCCTGTCGTCGGCTACAGCATTTTCCACGCCTGACCGTTTCCTCAGTCTGTTGAACGGATTGTACGACAACGTGAAAAACGGCGCTTTCTATGGCGGTCGTTTCATTGTGTACGGTGATATCCGAGCAGAGGAGTTTCTGAATGAAACTACGAACAACGTAACGGGATTCTCGGTTTGGAACCACACGGTGGCTGAAACCAACATCAACGACGTCAATAACCTTTGGAACGCGGCCTATTTCGCTATCAACAGCTGCAATATTTATATTGAGGGTGCAGACCGCAACCGTGCTGTTGTAAACGACGATGCCAAGGTAAATAGCTACATCGCTGAAGCAAAACTGCTTCGCGCATTGTGCTACCACAGTCTGGTGTCGCTCTACTGCCGTCCTTATGCTGATGGAAATGGCTCCCAATTGGGTGTTCCGCTCCGTTTGCGTGCCGAAGTGGGCCCAGGTAACAACGACCTGATTCGCAGCTCAGTAGCTGACGTGTACAACCAGATTCTGCAGGACCTCAACGATGCTGAGCAAAACCTGCTTGCAACGCAGGCAAACGCCTTGTTGAACACCACCCGCGCACACAAGAACACGGCGATTGCCCTCAAGACCCGTGTTTACCTGAACATGCAGCGCTACGGCGACGTGATCACTGAAGCCAACAAGATTGTTTCTGCCGCAGCTCCTTTCAAAGCTTCCAGCGGTGTGGCTCACGAACTTCAGGCTAACGTAAAGAACACATTCAGCGCTCCTTACACAACTACGGAGAGCATCTTCTCCATGCCGTTCACGACCAACGACTTGCCTGGCACGCAAAATGGCCTGGGTAGCTACTACAATCCTGGTCCACGCGGTATTGGCGACTACTCCATGAACAAAGCTGGTATCATTGGCGACTCTGTGAACTTCACGGTAACCGATGCTCGTCGTCAGTTCGTTCTGCTGAACAGCGCTAACAACAAGCTGTATCTGAACAAGTTCCCTGCAGGCCCAGAGCACACCGACTATGCTCCGGTGATCCGCTACGCCGAGGTACTGTTGAACCTGGCTGAGGCTGAGGCTCGCGTAAATGGTCTGAACCAGCGCGCAGTTGATCTGCTGAACGCGGTGCACGGCCGTTCTGAACCAACGAAAGTGTATGCTTTGGGCGACTTTGCAGATGCCAATGCTTTCATCAGCCAGTTGCTGACGGAGCGTCGCATTGAGCTGTTGGGTGAAGGCTTCCGCAGCATGGACAGCATGCGTCTGTTGGCTCCAATTCCTGGTAAAGCCAACATTGGCGCGGTGGATCCATCCAGCTCTGAATACATCTGGCCTATCCCATCCGGCGAGCGCGCAGTGAACAAACTGTGCGAACCAAATCCTTAAGGGTAGCTGATTGGACTTTTTGAGGTTGGAGTTGTAGTTACCTTTTAGCGATCAAAGTTCCAGCCTGAAACTATCCGGTTATTGCTGAATAATAACATGAGTCATCTCTTTGCAGGGGTGGCTCATGTTTTTTATCGCCAGGTTTTCAAGCGCTTAGTTGATAAAGCAGAATCATATTTAATATATAAAACAAGAATATAGTTAAGGTGTCTAACCCCATATACCACTTCTTTTCTTTTGCGGGAAAGATGAGCCCGATGATAGCTGTTGCTGACATTAGTACAACAAAAAAGACGGAACTGATGTGTGCATCGGAGGCATCCTTGAGAATATGCCCGGGCGTGTAAAAAACATCGTCCAGAAACAGGATGAAGATATTAAAGATGTTACTGCCGAGCAGGTTGCCGACAGCCATGTCTGTAGATCCTAGCCGAATTGCTGCCAATGATACAGCTACCTCGGGCAGGGAGGTGGAAATAGCCAAAAATAGCGTGCCAACGAATGACTTCCCCAGCCCGGTTGCTTCGGCTATTTGTTCGGCAAAGTGTGGGAGCGCCAGGGCGGTGACAATGATGATAGTCGCGAACATGGCATAATTCAAAACAACCTTTTTCAGGTCTTTCTTTGCAGTTGGATCTGAGCTTTCAAGTGAAGCAACCGGGTGGTTCTGCTGATAATCGTAGATGATTTTTACCGAAAAAAAGTACAGAATGGCAAAGGACAAGCTGGTTATGCCAATAGAGGGTGTCAGAAGATAATCTACATCCAAAAACAGGCCCATACCTGCCACAGCGATCAGCATAATGCCCAACGCACAGGCAAGGATATGACTTTGAGAGACACTTCCAAGCAAGGGGTTTTTTCTGGGGGTGAACACGTCCATAATGGATAATATGCCCAGGTTAAAGGCGCAACTACCCAGAATGTCGCCCACAGCCAGATCGGCAGAACGCACTATAGTAACAGAACTTATGCCTACCATTAACTCTGGCAGGGATGTTACCGCCGACATCAATATCAGTCCGATCCAAGCTTTGCCCAGGCCGGTCATTTCTGCCAGTAAATCGCCGTAGTGAGATAGCTTTTTCCCGGCAAAGAAGATGATGATCGCACACAGTGCGAATCCAAAGGCAGACATTATCATCGGCCAAAGATAGTGCTCAGCGCACTACCGTCACGTCGCCCTTGAACAGCACTATTTCCCCGTCAATGAATCGGACCGAAGCAGCATACACAAATACTCCCGGGTTTACTTTTTCGCCCTTGAAAAGACCATCCCAGCCATAGTCAGGGTCGTTAGGCAGGAAGTTCCGATGCTCTACGATGGCTTCTCCCCAGCGATCGAAAATTTGGAAGGATTCAATGGATTCCACATCAGGACCTGCGAAAATGTAAAGCACAGGGTTGAAATCACCATCTGGTTTGAAAATGTTTGGAATGTAAACCTGATAGGGCTTTTCCACCTGAATGATCAATCGATCTTCGCCAGTGCAACCGGAAGTATCGGTCACCAAAACCTGTAATTGCCAGGATTGGAGAGGGAAAAAGTTCTGGTATGGGAGGCCGGCTGCGGTGGAATCCAAGAGTGGCTTCCAAACGATATTCAATTCATCCGCAGGAATACTTGCCTGCAGGGAAACATGAGCAGAATCTGATAATTGCAATT
>JADZFI010000412.1 GCA_020850025.1 Saprospiraceae bacterium | reverse complement strand
AGTCGTGGGGGCGCTCAACCGCTATACGAAATTGCCGCACGATATGCCACCGCATGGAATGATCGGCTTGCTTTCAAAATCAATGCTTCCTATTTTGCCGGTAAAGATTGGTATGCACAAGATTATACGGACGTTAATCCAAACACGCCAGATGCCCTGAAGGGGCCGAACAATCCCGCCCGAAATGCCCTGAATATTTATGGTGATGAGGTGGTGGGAACATTGGACAGTATAGGGCAAGTGTCCAGAACGGGCTATGAAGAATACGAACTGGCAAACTATGATGTGTATTCTGTTCGGGTAAATGCAGCCCTGCATTATCGTATCACCAAGGGATTGGAACTCATTGGCGCTTTCAATTACAATCAGGGAACAGCCAATTATACGGGCAGTAGCCGCTTTGTACTGAACAATTTTGCTTTCACTCAGCCCAGAGTGGAATTGCGTGGCAAAAACTTCTTTGTCAGGGCATATGCTTCCAGTGAAAACTCTAACGACTCCTACAGCACCCGTAACCTAGGTCAAAAGCTCAACAGAACATGGGTGCGCGATCTGAATGGGAATGTGGTGCCTGAGGATCTGGCCGACGACACCTGGTTTCTGCGTTATCAAACCGCATTTAACGGAGATATATCAGGGGTAAACGGAGGCGATCATCAGGCAGCGCGTGCCTTCGCTGATCAGGGGCGCTTTACGCCTGGCTCAGCAGATTTTGAACGGGAAAAGGAGCGCCTTATCGCTACGCCGGGGTTGCCAGGGGCCGGTATTCTCAGCAAAAGCAAATTATACCATGTGGATGCTCAATATGATCTGAGTTCTGCGGTGCGTGTATTCGACCTTCAGGTTGGCGGTAACTTCAGGAGGTACGATATGAATACCGGCGGAACCTTGTTTGATGACAAGGATGGTGGAGTGACCAATAATGAATACGGGGCCTTTGCCCAGGCCTCCAAATCATTGATAAATAATAAATTGCGGCTGGTTGGCTCTGTCCGATATGATAAAAACGAAAGTTTTGACGGACGGTTCACCCCTCGGATTTCGGCAGTGGTATCGCCTACTGACGACCACCATTTCCGATTGTCCTATCAAAGTGGCTTTCGGAACCCAACTATGGGCGACCAGTACATTAGTTTGAATGTGGGGCCGATTGTAATTCTTGGTGGGGCGCCTGATAACAGCCGTGGCTGGAATGCGTATGAAAATTCGGTAACGGCTGCTTCCGTAGGGGCTTTTTTCCAGGGTTTTCAGCAATCTCTGGAACAAGGCGTGCCCTTCCCTGACGCCGTTTTTGCCAATAAGGATAAGTTTGTGAAATCTGATGTTCCTTTTATCAAACCAGAGCGCAACCAAACCTACGAAATTGGATACAAGGCCGTAATAAATGATGTTTTCTCCTGGGACATCAATTATTACTACAGTCAATACACGGATTTTATCATCAATCAGGTGGTAATTCGTCCGAACAATGCGAATGTATTAGGGCCGGATGGCACCATCAATCCGGCAGTTGCAGAGGATTTTTTAAACAACGACGTACTGGCTTTCCAGCTTTACACCAATGCAGCAGACAAGGTGTCTACTCAGGGAGCAACATTTGGTATCCAATATCAACTGCCCAAGGGATACCGGATTACTGCCAATACCACCTGGAGTGATTTCAATATATTGGATGCCAACCCGAATAATATTCCAGCCTTCAATACTCCCCGCTGGAAAGCCAATATTGGCCTGGCCAATGCAAGGCTGACAGATCGGATCGGTGGTCAAATCTCCTGGAGATGGCAAGAAGCATTTGATTGGTATGGCACCTTGAACGCACTGCGTCCGGGAAGGGTGGAAGCCTACCACTGGCTGGATGCACAATTGAGCTATCGTGTTCCCCGCATTAAAACTACCTTTAAAATCGGTGCTAACAATTTAACGAATCAATACATCATACAAGCGTATGGATCGCCAGCCGTGGGAGGTGTATATTACCTTTCCATGGTTTACGGACTGTAATTTTTCTCTTGGGGGGGCTGCCTTTGTCTGGCAGTCCTCCCTACTTTTGAAAGTTATGAACCAGTCGATTTCTCCTAAGGTATTGCTTGGATGCTGTATAATGGCCTACGTGAGTGGGGGCGCCATCTCTATGGTATTGTCTGTTTATTTGCCAGCTATTGTAACCGATATAATGGGGCAGAACAACGCCCACACCATGAGCCAGGCAGGTCCCTGGTTAAATGCTGGTTACCTGGCAGGCATGACAGTTGGCGGGTTGGGTTTAGGGTTTCTTTCGGATCATTTGGGGCGTGTCAAAGTGTTGTGCATATCGTTATTGCTGTGCGGCATTTCCACCTTATGCGCTGCAGCAGTGTCGGATTGGGTTTGGTTGGTTTGGCTTAGGGTATTTGCCGGAGTTGGGGTGTCAGGCATCCTGATAACCTGTGCCGTACTTGTTTCGGAAAGCTGGCCCCTTAAGAACAGGGCAGTTGTGCAGGGTATACTTGGAGTAGCCTTTCCGGTGGGGATCGTGCTATCCGGAGGTTTAAATGTTTTTACTGATCAGTGGCGTAATGCTTTTCAGATAGGGTGGGCGCCGATATTGCTTGCTCCGATATTGTACTTTCTGATCGTTGAACCTGCCAATCATCGGGTACTGCGTATACCCCAAAATACCTTCAGGGCTGTTTTTTTGTTGGAAAACCGCAATAAACTCTGGCGCGGTGCGGCCATTTACGGCGCCGATCTGGTAGGATTATGGGCTATATTTTCCTGGATGCCCACCTGGGTGGATAGTATGCTGGAGGGTTCCGCTATTGCAGGGCAAATGCGCGGAGTAACCATGATGATCCTGGGCTTGGGCGGCATGATCGGTACCGGATTGTCGGGAGTTTTAGTCAATCAGCTTGGATTACGCCGAACCCTGTTAAGTAATTTTGCCGTCACCCTTGTGTTATGCCTCTTTATCTTCCTGGGTAACCAAACCTTTACCTACTTTTTGTTGGCACAAACGGTGCTGCTTTCTTTGTTTTTCGGCGTTAGTCAGGGCGCATTGACGGTTTTTGTAACCGAACTTTTTCCAAAGGAAATAAGGGCATCAGGCACCGGTTTTTGCTTCAATACGGGCAGGGTTTTTACCACATCCGCCGTGTTTTTTGTGGGAAGTCTGGTGGAAGTACTGGGTGGATACAGCAATTCCATGCTGTTGTTTTCCAGCGCTTTTTTAATTGCTGGCATTATCCTGTACCGTTCTCCTGAGTTGACCAACTTTTCGATGTCAAAAATTTGATTCAAGAAATGCCACACATAGATCTTCCATCCAGCTTGCCGGGCATCCGTGCTTTGGCGACCTACAGACCTGAAACAGGGAAGCCATTATATGAGCTTGCCCAGGTATTATTGAGGGGGGGAGATTCCCCGCTTACTGAAGCAGAAAGGGAACTGATTGCAGCGTATGTTTCCTACCTCAATCAATGTACCTTTTGTTATTCCAGTCATGCTGCCGCCGCACGCTTTTTATTTAAACAGGAGTCTGACCTGGTAGATCTGGCCTTGAACGACCTGGAAAAATCGCAGCTTCCGGATAAACTAAAGTCGTTGCTGCGCATTGCTGCCAAGGTTCAGCAGGATGCGCGAACGGTTTCCACAGAAGATGTGGCCATGGCCAGGTCTTTTGGTGCAGATGATCGGGATATTCATGATACCGTGCTGATTGCGGCCACTTTTTGTATGTTCAACCGATATGTCGATGGCCTGGCAACGGATACTCCGGATGCGGCTGATCTGGATGTTTGGACATCCATGGGAGAGCGAATGGGCACCTTGGGCTATGTCCCACCTTCTAAAACTTAATAATACCTTTGATATGGCACATATTGAATTAGGTAATGATTTTCCCGGTATCCGTGGACCAATGGCCTTCAGCCCTAAAACGGCACAACCTCTGAATGAATTTGCCAATGCCCTGCTCGCTACTGATGAGGGGTTGAGCAGAGGCGAACGCGAACTCATTGGCGCTTATGTTTCCAAACTGAATCAATGCCATTTTTGTCACAGCATCCACGGTGCAGTGGCCAATTTCTACCTTGGTGAAGAGTCTACCTTGGAAGCCGTTGTCTGTGATTTGCAAACAGCACCGGTTTCCGAAAAAATGCGTGCATTGCTCCGGATAGCAGCCAGTGTGCAAAAAGGAGGAAAGGAAGTGACTACCGAACAAATTGAGGCCGCAAGAGTAAACGGCGCCACGGATCGGGATATTCACGATGCGGTTTTGATTGCTGCGGCTTTTTGCATGTTCAACCGTTATGTCGATGGTTTAGCTACCTGGGCGCCGGAGGATCCTGATTTTTACCGTCACCGAGCCCGAAAAGTGGCTGAGCTTGGCTATCGTAGCGAGCCAGAATCCGGATATTTCCCCCTTGATAAGGCCTAGCTGTATCTGTCCAGTATTGTGCAATGGTATAATGTGCGTAGTAAGGTTATTAAACTTAAGAATTGAGAAAAAATCTTAGAACTGTAAGGCCTTTTTGGGTGTTACCGTCATATTTTATTGCTCAATTCTAGTACCCTATGCGATTAACCCAACTTTTTAAAGGTTTTTTTGAAAGTGAAAGGGCCGGTGGTATCGTACTGATGGCCTGCACCGCAATAGCGCTTTTTTTAGCCAATAATTTTCCAGAGCTGGGTTTTACCCACTTTTGGCACCATGATTTGGGCCCCAAGCCCATTGAATTTTGGATTAATGATGGCCTGATGGCCATTTTTTTCCTCCTGATTGGTCTTGAAATAGAACGTGAAATATACGTAGGCGAGCTATCGGATCGAAAGAACACGATGATCCCTTTTTTTGCGGCTCTGGGGGGCGCCCTCATACCTGCTGCCATCCACTGGAGCTTTAATCATGGAACTGATTTCCAACGCGGGATGGGGATACCAATGGCCACCGATATTGCCTTTGCACTGGGTATTTTATCCCTCCTGGGCAACAGAGTGCCCAGTTCCCTGAAAATATTCCTGACCGCCCTGGCGATAATAGATGACCTCATGGCGATCATCATCATTGCTGTTTTCTATTCCAAAGGATTCTACTGGGAATACTTTGCCGGCTCCATGCTGGTATTTGGCATATTGCTCCTTTTGAACAGGCAAAAAGTCATGCATTTGTGGATTTATCTGGTGCTGGGCGTAGTCATGTGGTACTTCATGCTGCGCTCAGGCATTCATGCCACTATTGCAGGAGTGCTGCTGGCATTTGCCATCCCATTCAGGAGGCAGGATGCCAAATCGCCCTCCCATACCCTGCAACATTTCCTGCACTATCCGGTAGCCTTTTTCATTTTGCCCTTGTTTGCCCTGGCAAATACAGGAATAAAGTTGCCTGAAGATTGGATAACAGGCTTGTTTACCACCAACGGACTCGGAATTATCCTGGGTCTGGTGCTGGGCAAGCCTATTGGGGTGATCCTCTTTACCTACCTGGCTAACCGATGGAAAATTGGCCGATTGCCTGAAGGCTTGGCCATGAAACAAGTAGCCGGGGCCGGTATGCTGGCAGGCATAGGATT
>JADZFI010000411.1 GCA_020850025.1 Saprospiraceae bacterium | reverse complement strand
GCCAATCGGGCAGAAGAAGGTATTGAGGTGTGCCGCCAGGAAAATGTTGGGCGATAACTTGGTGATCACATGAATGTACGTCACGCTCGCCTGGGCCGGCAGGGTGTACCTGAAAATATCCGACTCCCCGTTTTGAATGCCATCAGAAATAGAGGAGTACCGGATGGAATACTGAGGCGAGAAATTCGGGCTCCGTACTTTGTACGTATTGCCGGATGGAGCCGTGTAAATGGCATCATTGGCCGGTTCCATGGCCACCATGCCGCTCGGGATCTGAATGGCGTTGTAGATCAGCTTGTTGTCGCAGTTGTTCGTAACCCTTATCCGATAGGTCCGGTTCTTGCCGGCGTCCTCGGTGATGGTCAGCAACTCGTATTTGACGCAGCCGGCTATTTTGGTATCGCATGGTTCGTCTTCGCCCACCGTCACGGTAAAGCAGCAGGAGGCCGTCTGGCCGCAGGCGTCTTTGGCCTCAAAACAAACCGTGGTGGCGCCTGCCGGGAAAATACTGCCGGAGGCCAGGCCGCTGGTGCGCGTCAACTCCATTCCCGGGCACGTACAATCTGTTCCGGTCAATGGATCCTGGTAGTTTACCACCACTCCGCCCGTTCCGTTGGGAAGATTTGCCAGCACCGGACTCGGGCAGGTGATGCTCACAGTTGATGGCGCCGGTGTGCTGAATTGCAGAGTGAACGTAGCCAGGGTGTCGCAACCGCCCCCTGTGGCAGGCAACGTCAGTTGTACCACGCCCGGCTGGGTGTAGGTGGTTCCGCCCAGTACAATGTTTTCTCCCGGACAAAACAGAAGGGTTTCGCTGCGCACGGGTTGGGCGGTCGCCGTCAGGGTATAGTTCACAATGGTGTCGCAGCCGGTCAGTGCAGGGATGGTATCCAACACCACGCCGGATTGCGTATACACCTGTCCGTTCAGCGTTACCGAACTTCCTTCGCAGAACAATATGGTTTCGGCCTTGACAGGGTCGGGACGTACCGTAATGATAAAGCTACGAAGCGTGTCGCAACCAAACACTCCGGCAATAAAGACGGAAAAAGTGGTATCCTGGGTGTACTCTGTTCCTTCTATGGTAACGCTCTCTCCAGGGCAAAGGTCAATGTTCTGCTGCACCTGAATGAGCACCTGACATTGGTTCTCTACAAGGAGATTGGCAGGCTGAACGCTGCGTACAAAGGTGTTGAATGTTTCATTAAATGGCTCTTGTTGCAGCACTACGGTCAAATTGGCCGGGTTGGCAACGGCGCTGGTGGCTGACCCCGCCGGCTGAATAAAATCGCAATCGCCGTCAACGGTGGCAAACAATGTGGTCTTGGCGATCAGCATCCGGCTTTCAGCACCCAACTCCCGCGTGGAAGCCACAAAGAACAAGTGATTGCCCTGTACCAGCATTTGCGACTGGATATTGGAAATCGAGTTGACAAAATCGTCAAATCCGACATCCACTTTGCGGGTCCACTGCAGGTTGCCGTCCTTGTCTGTTTTGATCAGATAAAGGTTGCCCGGCCCCCCGATATCGTGCGCATAGATCAGGAATCCATCCGGCACACTCACGAGTTCGTCGGCCACCTCGCTGACGGCCTCCGGAATGTTGAAGCGCTTCATCCATTGCAGATTGCCGCCCAGTCCGTTTTTGTGCAGGTAAATCTGGCTGTTGGTCAGGTTATCGTCGGTTTCGCTGCCATAACTGATGGAGTAAATGCTGTTGTCTTCAATCAACAGGTCCATGCCATACAGCCGAGCCGGTTCGCCCGGCGGTACGTGGCTCAGGCGCGACCACTCCACATTTCCGGTTGTCAGGTCAATGCGTGTGAGCGCATGGCGCATGTCGGTAAAATCCACCCCGTTGGTGTAACGCCCTACGCCATAGATTTTTCCATTGTGAATAACGGCCGAATTGAAATTATCACCACCGCCAAGATTCAGTTTTTGATTCAAAGGGCTACCCATGTTGATCACGCCATCCACACTGGTAATTTCGATCATCCGGTTGTCATTGGCCGGGGTGTGCGGGTTGTCGTACACCAGGTAGTTGCCGTTGGGCAGCTCCAGCATGCCCATGGTATAGGGCGATTCCGCCCCGTAATCGTTCAGCCATAGCATATTGTTGGTTACTGGATTATACCGAAACACAAAGCCCCTGGCGCCGGGCTGTATATCGCCGCTCTGGCCCAGACCTGCAATCATGCCTTCAGAGTCTACCAGCAAATCGGAAATATAATCGGATGCTCCGGTATGGACATCAAATGTTCTTGACCAGATGGGTGTTCCAGCCGGACTCATCTTTATCAGCACCACACTGTCCTGTTTAGAGCCTGTGATGTACAAATTGCCATCCTTACTGTCGTAAATGCCGTATCCGCGCACCTCATTACCGGAGAATGCTACGGTCTTGATATAGGTTTCTGCATTGCAGCCGCAATCGTTGAATACGGCTTCCACGCTGGCACTTGCATGGCCACCACAGCCGTCGGTAACCTGTACGGTAAATGTTCCGGTGGTGAATGTCTGGATGGATGAAGTGGTTTCCCCGGTATTCCATAGGTAGGAATAGCCCGGTAAACCGCCGGTTACTTCCGGTTGGAGGATGGCTGCCTGGCCGAGGCATAAAAACTGGTCGTTGATAGTCACATTCATGCCAGGCCTGTCGGAAATGATGAAATCAACCACTCCCTGTGTGCAGGAGCAGGAGTTGGGAATAATCAGCTGAATGTTTTCCGATCCCTCCGGCAAGGCATCAGGAATCACCTGTACGGGTACAAAAATCTCTGTTTGTCCGGCAGGGATGATCACCGGGCTGGTAAGTGGAACATAATCAACGCCCGGCGTTGCCGTGCCACCAACGGTAAACTGAACAGGAAGGGGTAAATTTACATTGGAATTGCCGCGGGAGAATCGGATCTGGCCCGCATCACAACTTTCATAGGCAGTGCTCAAGCCGCCAGGATATGCTGTTTGAACCAGGGCTTCGCCACCGGCATCAAAAGAGTTGGCTTTCAGGAAAACAGCAGAATCCCATACGCCATCGCCCGTGTCGGCAATTTTAAGCTTGATATGGTATTTTTGGCAGGGGATGACATTGGCAATTGCTACCATTTTTCTGGTGAAGCCGTCGTATTCAATCTCCTGCGGGATATTTCCGGTTGCAGGTGGTAAGAACGCGCAGTCCGGATCTGTTTCAGGGGAGTTATGAACGTACCAATTGCTGTTGACGAGGTGGTTTACCGTATTGATGGTCACCGGCATGGTGGTGTTCGGTATCAAGGCCAAGTTTTGAGTTCCGTTAATGCCCGGGCCGGATATGAAAAACCCGAATACGTCATTGAATTGTGTATTGACATATTCACAGTATTCCTCTGATGCAAAAACAAACTCAAAAGTGACGGTATTCTGGGTCGGAACGAAGTCGAACTCAATGGATGCCCTGTCGAAAAGTGGTCCGGTGCTCAACGGGCTCAGATCGACGTCGGGCGTAGGGAAACCGTAGCCGAAACTGCCGCCGCTGAGGTCGTTAGGGCCTGGCGCCAGCAGAATATTGCCGGTGGCCATAATGATCCCGGAGTCGAACCCGATATTGGCGCCACCATTGGAAAAGGCGCCAATCTGGGTGTTGAAGCCCTGGTAACCTACATTACTGATCTGGAAGCAACCGCCTCCCACCAATACATTTTCTATAAGGTATTCGGGGCTCAGATTCTCCTGCACCTCAAGCTGCGACTGGCCATCCTGACTGGTTATTTTTTTTAGCAAGGAGGAGGTTTTCGGAGGGCAACTCTCGCAAATAATCGAAAGATATGCAGGGATTTCACCGCCTTTTTCGAGGCTTTGAGCGTTGATCTGTATTTCCAGGCATCCCTGTGGAGCAGAGAAAGAAACGGCATTGGCGCCTTCCCGTAGAAAAGCAACTTTGCTGGCGCCGGAAGACAAGACCGGCGCGGGCGCCAGTTCGAGGAATGCCTGTTGGCCGTAGGCCATTGGATTGGCGATCAGTTTGTAGGTGTTTCCAGCTTCAAGACCGCAAAGGCTGAGGGTATTGGTGCCTTTTGACAGGGTCAGGGGCGCGCGCATAGTGGGGCCGCTGAACTGTATTAGTGGAAATTGCTGGGCTTGAAGTGAAATTGGGGTAGATCCGAAAAGCAGGATGAGGCTGAGCAGGGTTGGATAAATCCTTATTTTCATAAGTTTTAGAG
>JADZFI010000410.1 GCA_020850025.1 Saprospiraceae bacterium | reverse complement strand
TTCTGCTTTGCTGGGTACCAACGAAGCGGTTGAGGTGAAGATACGGAATGGCGGTTTGGTTACAGCCGAAGGCGTTTCCATATCTCTGCTTTTGAATGATAACCTGATTGCTACAGAAAATGTACCCGGGCAAATAGCTCCCGGCGAATCGGTGGATTATACCTTCAATGCCAATGTGGATATGTCGGTAGTAGGTTCGGATTATAATGTTCGCATCATTACCCATTATCAGCCCGATCAGTTCACCCGTAACGACACTTTGAAAGCCCTGGTCCAAAAACTCACGTCGAACGATGTGGCTGCGGTGGGTCAATATAACCTGCCAGGACTGGTGTGCGGATCTGAAACCGATTTTGGTATCATTTTCAGAAATGCTTCCGGGTTGCCCCTTACCAGCGCCAAAATCCACTGGCGTATTAACAATCAGCCGTTTAACATTTATGAATGGACCGGAAATCTTGCCCCGGGAGAAAGAGATACCATTGATTTACATGCCACTGGAATAAAAGACGGCTTGAACGGTCTGAAAATTTTCACCACCGAGCCAAATGGGGTACAAGATGAAAGAACCACCAACGATTCGCTGTCGGCCATTAAGTTTATCGGTAATCTGGACGGGTCTTACATGACAGCAGAAGCGGAAACCAGCTCGGGTGTTTTGTACTGGGAATTGCGAAGTCTGACCAATATTTGACTGGCCTTTGGCGAACGTCGCGCAGGACAGGATCTGTCTCAAATCTGTGGCGACGATAATACCTGTTACAAATTCTATTTGAAGTCTTCCTCCTTTCACTGGACCGGACACTTCCGCCTGCTCGATATTTTCGGGAATGTGTTGGTGGAAGCTTTTGAAGCTGATCAGGAGTTGCAATTGTTTAACATCTGCACCCCTCCACGATCCAGTATAGATGTCGGCGCATTTCGCCTTGCGGCGCCAGTATCTGGCCCCGGACTTTCAGCCAGCGAGCCGGTAAAAATCCGGTTCCGCAATTTTGGCCTTACCCCGCAAACGAATATTGAACTATCATACCGTTTGAACGGAGGCGCCTGGAAATCAGAAACTTTTACCGGGACACTGGCGGCAGGTTCTACCACGGATTACACTTTTTCAGGAACTGAAGACCTGAGCATCGTGGGCAGTAACTATTTCTTCGATCTGAAAGCTACCGTAAACGGCGATCAAAGACCTGACAATGATACTACCCATGCTGTAGTGAAAAACAGGGCTAATCGTGATCTTCAAATTGTTGGTGTCCAACCAACGCAGGCATGTGGCAACCCGGGTTCTGCACTACTGGGTGCCTTTATCCGCAACAACGGTTTAGGCGAGGAATTTACATTCGATGTAGAGATCACAGCCAATGGGTCGCCGCAACCCAACCTGCCGGTAACGCTTTTCCTGCCCCCTGATCAGCAAACGCAAATCCAGGTCTTTGTACAAAATCTGCAGTCCGGTCAAAATACAGTGGAACTGAATATCACCAATGTGCAGGGCCAGGGGGAGGATGAATTCCCTGGAAACGATGGTGGCTCCACCACCTTTACGCTGGTGCCGGATGGTTTTCCGATACAATTAGCCTTCAGCAACAATGAAGATCCGGAACAGAACTACTGGCAGGTAAAAGATGATCAAAACAATGTGGTGGCTTCCGGTGGACCCTATGCCACGGAATTCAGCTTTTTCTCGCAGGAGCTTTGTCTGGAAAAGGACAAGTGCTATTCCTTTCATCTGTTTGATACAGGGGGCAATGGAATGGAGGGCGGTATCGTGGAATTATACTCGCCGTTTGGAGGTTCTATATGGTCCTATTTTGGCGGTAATTTCGGCAGTGAGCTCGTTGCCAATTTCTGCGCCGAGGACCAATGCAGCACTTTTATCACGGATGCAATGGTAGAATGTCCGTCTCCCACCAATGGGAAAATTACGTTGATTCCATCAGGTGGTACACCGCCTTACCAATTCAGTCTCAATGGTGGCAATTTCCAGACGGATCCGGTATTCGCCAATCTGAATGCCGGCATTTATTTCGTTTTTGCTACAGACGCCAACAACTGCACCTACCAGACAGAAGTGGATCTTTGTACTGTGAGTACTTCCGAGCCGGAGGCAAATCGCAGATTGATTGCTTATCCTAACCCGACAAGCGGAATAGCACAGATTGAACTTCCGGCTTTGTCTGAAGAACAGTTCGTGCTTTGCGAAGTGCTTGATTTGAAAGGAAAACTCATACAGCAGGCACGGTTGGTGCGTTGGGATCAAACCTTGAAAGGGATGATATTTCTGGACAACCAACCTTCCGGAGTGTATTTCGCAAGAGTGCGTGCAGGAAACCGTGCTTATGTAGCGAAAGTGGTCAGAAAATAACTTTCAGGCCATGAGGCTGATCTGCAAAGTCATTCAAAAAAAATTTAACACATGTTCGGAAGAAAATTTTTGTGCCGGAAATTGTTTTGGCACGATTTTCGAAATCAACACAATCAGAAAGGGCTAACATTTGATTGGTTAATTGTTTTCATGGTTATGTTGTGAGCCGCCAAGTCGAAAAGACTTGGCGGCTTTTTTTATTCCGGCTTCCTTAAAGGATATTTACTTCCGGCTCCAGTTCAATACCAAAGGTTTGCTGAACGGAGCGAATGATGTCCAGTGCCAATGCTTTCACCTCAGCGCCGACAGCGCCTCCGTAGTTCACTAATACCAGGGCCTGTTTTTCGTAGCAACCGGTATTGCCTACTCTTTTTCCCTTCCAGCCACATTGTTCAATGAGCCAACCGGCCGGTATTTTTACCCGTCCGTCCGGTAACGGATAGTGCGGCGCCTTTGGATGGGTTTGCAGGATGCGATCCAATACCTCCCTGCTGGTTTCCGGATTTTTAAAAAACGATCCGCAGTTCCCGATTTTGGCCGGATCGGGCAATTTAGAGGACCTGATTTGAATAACGGCTCTGCTAACGTCTGCAATGTCAGGTTTGGCAATACCCATGGATGCCAGGGTGTTTGCGATGTCTCCGTAGGAGGTGTTGAGTTGATGCCGGGTCCTGGTAAGTGAAAAGACCACGGAGGTAATACACCATTTGCCTTTCTCTTCTCTTTTAAAAACGCTGTCGCGATACCCAAACCGGCAGGATTTTCGCGTAAATTGTTTCAGGTGGCCAGTTTTCAGCGACACGGCTGTTAGTTTTACAAAAACATCCTTGAGTTCCACGCCGTATGCGCCAATGTTCTGAATGGGGGCTGCCCCGACAGTTCCCGGAATCAAACTTAGATTCTCTATTCCGCCCAGCCCGGTTTCAACCGCCCAGAGCACAAATTGATGCCAGTTTTCTCCGCCGCCCGCTTCTACCCAGACCCTGTCCTTAAAGTTGCGAACTATTTTGATGCCCTTAATTTGGTTTTTAACAACCAGCGCCTGTTGATCCTGCGTGAGCAGCATATTGCTTCCGCCTCCAAGTATCATCAATGGTTGAATGCCGGATGTAATGCATTGGCGCAGTTCTTCCAGTGAGTGGATTTCAGCAAAATGGGCTGCCCTGGCTTCCAGACCGAAGGTGTTGTACGGCAGCAGGGAGATGTTTTTTTGAATGTTCATGGAATGGTTGTTCGGCATCATTTTCCCGACAAGCAAGCTGCCTGCCGTTGGAGCAGATCCACCTGCTGAATTTCGTAGTCGTCGTACCCCTTGCTCCAGGCGATACGTATGCGGTCTGTTTCGGTGCGTCTGATTTTTTTCATGACCTCCGCATTCAAAGGATAGGTGGCTCTATAGGTCATGATTTCTGTTTCCGGGTTGTAAACTCCATCGTCGGGAACGGCATTCTGCAGGGTGAAACTGGTTCCGTCCAGGAATTTCAGCATGGCGATACTGTTCTGGTCCAATCGGCCGAAAGCTTTTCGGGCATTAGGGTCCTGAATGGTAAAAGTGAGCTGCAGGAAGTAATCAGCGCCTTTACTGCTCAAAGCGGCATCGCAAATAACATGCGTTTTTCCCTGAAGATAGTTTTTCAGCGCCGGGTTGGTATATCTAAACCATTCGCTGCGCACCATATCCCTGGTTATTTCGCCCGAAAATTCATCCCTGACTGTTGACGCTACCAGGCAGGGCGGAACAGGCGGATGGAGCATCACATCATTTGCCGGGTTGTATTTCAGGGTCTGTTTTACCATGGGTTGGGCCTGCTTGTCGGCAACCTTCTGAACTTCAGGCGTTACGGCTGAAGACACCTGGACGGATGTATCAGCAGCGCTTTCAGCAGGCTGTGCGATGGGTTCGGGCGCAGGCGGATACCTCTCGTCGTACAACTGACGGGTTTGTTTCCAGGCTTTAGCCAGGTTTTTCTTCAGCGCCAGACTGTCGGACACCGGAACGCTTTCCATCCATTTATGGAGCTTGGCGGCTTTTTTTTGCTGATTGTTGAGTTGACTAAACCGTTCTTTGGCCATTTTTGCCTCTTTGCCGAGGGAGTCCACGCTCGAACGTACTACCGTGCTGTCTTTTTTCGCCAGGTTGTAGTTATCCTGAGCCATCATCCGGAGGCTGTCGGCAGTGCTCGCATCCATTTGGATCATGCTGTCCAACAGGATGGTTGTGGCAAAAAGGGAGCCGTAAAGCGACTGCATCTCACCTAGTGACAGACTGTCCAATGGTGGAAGAGCCTCAGGTCTGGTTTGTGCCTGGAGTGTTACGTTGTTGAAAAGCAGCATCAACAGGCTGAAAAGCAGGCTTATTCTGATTTGGGAGTGCATTTAGTCTATTTTTGGGCAAAAGTAATCGGGCTTTGCGGTTTTTCGCCGCAGGATTTATCAACAAAACCGGAATATGAGACATTTAACCTTTGCCATCATGACTTTTGCCGCCTTTCAGACAGCTTGTACAGGCGGAGATAACACTACCTCCAATCCAGTTATGGATTTTAAACAAATTCCCGTCACCTATCCGGAAACGCGTAAGGATACCGCCGTTACCGACAATTACCATGGTACTTCTATCGCAGATCCGTACCGTTGGCTGGAAGACGATCAGAGCGCCGAAACCAAGGATTGGGTTTCCAGACAAAACATTGTCACCAACGGATATCTGGGCCAGATTCCTTTCCGCGACAAGGTAAAACAACGCCTGGAGCAAATTTTCAATTTCGAAAAGTATGGGACGCCCTTCAAGGAAGGCGGCAAATACTACTATTTCAAAAACGACGGACTTCAAAACCAAAGTGTTCTGTACGTTCAGGAAAACCTGAATAGTCAGGCAGAGATGGTGCTGGATCCCAATAAATTCAGCGAGGACGGCACCACCTCCCTGGGAGAACTGGATTTCTCCAAAGACGGTCGCTATCTGGCTTACTCCACCTCAGTGGGCGGTTCAGACTGGCGTACGATTGTGGTGAAAGACCTGCAAACCGGCCAAATGCTGGAAGACAAAATTGAGTGGGTTAAATTCAGTGGAATCGCCTGGCAGGGCAATGGTTTTTACTACACCCGCTTCCCGGAACCCAAAAAGGGCGACGAGCTAAAGGCCGCCAATAAATTCGGCGCCGTTTACTACCATACCCTTGGCAAGCCACAATCAGAAGACCAGTTGGTGTACTCCGACAAAGCAAATCCGGACCGTTCTTTCGGGGCAGGTACTACCGACGATGAGCGATTCCTGACCGTTTCAGGTTGGGAAAGTACCAGTGGCAATGCGCTGTTCGTAAAGGACCTGGGTAGCAACAGCAAGGATTTTGTCCCGATTGTGAAAACCTCTGAGAAGGATTTTGCAATGGTGGACAATATTGGCGACAAACTGCTGATCCTGACCAACCATAACGCGCCCAACCAACGCCTGATCCTGGTAGATCCCAAAAGGCCGGAAGAAGCCAGCTGGGAAACCCTGATTCCGGAAGATCCTTCGGATGTGTTACAAGGCGCCTCTATTTGTGGGGGTAAAATTGTTTGCACTTATTTGCACAATGCAGCCAGCAGCTTGCGGGTGTTTGACCTGAGTGGAAAAATGATCCAGGAAGCCAAGCTGCCTGAAATCGGCACCGTGGGTGGCATCAGCGGCAAACCTAATGAGCCGCTTGCCTTTTTTGCCTTCACCTCGTTCCTGCGCCCTAATACCATTTACAGCCTGGATATGAATTCGCTGGAAATCAAGGTATTTAAAGCACCTAAAATTGATTTTAACCCGGATCTGTTTACCACCGAACAGGTTTGGTACACCAGCAAAGACGGCGCCAAAGTGCCCATGTTCATCACCCGTAAAAAGAACATCGCTTACGACGGACAAAACCCGACCCTGCTGTATGGTTATGGCGGATTCAACGTCAGCCTGACACCCACGTTCAGCGCTTCGAGGGCTGCACTGCTGGAAAACAACGGCATTTACGTAGTAGCCAACCTCCGTGGTGGTGGTGAATTCGGCGAAAAATGGCACAAAGCAGGCACCAAATGCCAAAAGCAAAATGTGTTCGACGATTTCATCTCGGCTGCCGAATACCTGATTGAAAAGAAGTACACCTCACCGGCCCGCCTGGCCATCCAGGGCGGCTCCAACGGAGGCTTGCTGGTAGGCGCCTCCATGACCCAGCGCCCTGATCTGTTCGGCGTTTGTTTCCCGGCCGTTGGCGTGCTGGATATGCTTCGTTATCACCAGTTCACCATCGGTTATGCCTGGGCTACAGATTATGGTCGCTCTGATAATCCTGAGGAATTCGCTTGTTTGATCAAGTATTCTCCTTTGCACAACGTAAAAAAGACCAGCTATCCCGCTACCATGATCACAACTGCTGATCACGACGACAGGGTAGTGCCGGCGCATTCTTTCAAGTTTGCGGCCGCTTTGCAGGCCAATCAGCAAGGACCTAACCCCACCCTCATCCGCATTGAAACCAGTGCCGGCCACGGCGCAGGAAAGCCAACCTCCAAACTGATCGAAGAATCAGCCGATATCCTTTCGTTTATGTTCTATAACATGAAAATGAAGGTGATATACGGAGAAGGGAAACAAGGGTGAGGAGTACATGATATGAGAATACATGAGTGAAGAGTACATGAGTACATGAGTGAAGAGGGGGCGCGTTGATCCTGGGCTGGTTTTGGGCCTTCGGCCCTTGCGAATCCAAAGCCCAACGCACCACTTCTTCACTCATGTACTTATGTACTCTTCACTCATGTAATCACTACTTTTTCACCACGGTCTCCTTAAACGTCCCGGCATCCGTCTGAATACGCAACTGATAGCTTCCATTGGGGAGGTTTTTCAGTTCCAGCGGGATGTTCTGTTCCGTCACATTTTTTACCGTCCAGGTTTGGAGCGCTCTTCCCGCGGCATCCCAAAGACTGAGGTGTAAGCTTTGGGGCTTGGGGAAGGAAACCGCCAGCCAGGCTTTATCGCTGGCGGGGTTGGGAAATACTTCTGTGAAATATTCATGTTGTACGTTGATGCCGCCAACGGTCTCTGTCAGGGTAAAATCGTAAGTGGCGGTACATCCGTTGCCGTCTGTTATGACCAGTGTGTAATCGCCGGCGGGCGCTCCACTCAGGTCCTCTGAGGAGGCGAATGGTACACTGTTGCGCAGCCATTGAAAGTTCAGAGCGCCAGTGCCGCCACTGGCATCAACATAAATGGCGCCGTCCGACATACCTGGATGTGGTGGCGCAATGCCTGTTGGCACTGCAGTAATCGCTGAAGGATTGTCGAGAGTAGCTGTGAGCACCAATTCACAATCCAGCGCATCTGTGATAGTGGCGGAATAATCTCCTGCAGCAAGTCCGCTGATATCCGCTGTGGTGGCATTGTTGGACCATCGGTACGAATAAGGAGCTGTTCCACCGGTTGCCATCACTGAAAGCATGCCGTTTGACTGATTATGACAAGTGGGTTGCAGGGCAGTTATAGCGCCGCTGATGGCACAATCCTGTGCCTGACAATCTTCCGTAATGCCCTCCAGGGCTCGCACACAACCCAATACATCGCTGACCACTATCAGGTAATGCTCGCCTGAAGCCAACTCTTCTCCGTCCATGTTGCCGCTGTATTGATAGGGAGCAAGGCCACCGCTAAGCTCCACTTTCAGGCGTGTAATATTGTCGCTTATAC
>JADZFI010000409.1 GCA_020850025.1 Saprospiraceae bacterium | reverse complement strand
TCCAGACATCGAAGGTGGCGTCCAGCAGAGTACTGTAGTCAATGAAATCCGGATGCGAGAATATGTTCGTTTTAATGGCCTCCTTGTGTACTTTCAGGTTGCTGTAACCGGAACGCTCTGTGGGTTGGAACAACTGGGCACGTAAAGTCGGATATACCTGCCAGTAACGTTCCAGGTCATCAATGTCGCGCTGCGGAATACCGCCCATCAGGTGTGCTGTCAAGTCCTGGATGTCTTCGGCAGTCTGGCTGTCGATGTAGCGCGGGATGTTCAGGTTGTATTCGTTCGACCGGATTTCGTCCAGCGGCACTAACCTTGCATATTTGGACACTTCCAGTTGTTTGGTGAACACGTCCACCATTTTGTGGATGTCCTGTTCGCGCAGGCGGTTTTTGTTGCCGTCTTTGATAAACCCCTTGCTGGCATCGATCATAAAGATGCCCTGTCGCTGTCCGGCATTTTCTTTGTCCAGCACGATAATGCAAGCGGGTATGCCAGTGCCGTAAAACAGGTTGGCGGGCAGTCCGATAATGCCTTTAATGTATCCCCGTTGGATCAGGTTGGTGCGGATTTGAGCTTCCGTACCGCCCCGAAACAATACACCGTGCGGAAGGATAACTGCTCCTCTTCCGGTGCTTTTGAGCGACTTGACAATGTGCAGCAGGAAGGCGTAGTCACCGTTCTTGGTTGGGGGAATGGCAAATCCGTCAAATCGTCTGAAGGGATCGTTGGTGGGTTCAAAACCATTTTGCCAGGCAGCATACGAAAAGGGGGGATTGGCTACGCAGTAATCGAACTTTTTGAGCGAACCATCCGGCTCCAGCCAGTGCGGTGCTGCAAGCGTGTTTCCTTTCCAGATTTCTGCCGTAGGGTTGCCATGCATCCACATATTCATCACCGCAAGGGCTTTGGTGGCGTTGTCGTTTTCCTGTCCGTAGATACTAAGTCCTTTGGGCGATTCATCCGCAACCTTCAGCAGCAGTGATCCGGAACCACAGGTAGGGTCATACACCGTTTGCGACTGACTTGAAGACTTCTCCACACCAATCACTTTCGCCAGCACTCTCGATACCTCAGCTGGTGTATAGAACTGTCCTTTACTTTTACCGGACTCGGTGGCAAAGTGGCGCATCAGGTATTCATAGGCGTCTCCCAGAATATCGTCTCCATCTGCCCGGTTGCGGCTGAAGTTCAACGAGGGGTTTTCAAAGATGCCGATTAGTGCCGAAAGACGATCTACCATTTCTTTCCCCTTTCCGAGTTTTTCCTCGTCGTTGAAGTCAGTCAGATCAATCACCCCTTTCAGGTCGTTTTCCTCTGCGAGTCGGGCAATGATCTTGTTGATCTGGTCTCCGATGTCGGGTTTGCCTTTCAGCAGGATCATATCGGCGAAACTACCGCCTTTGGGCACTGAAACTACCGCATCAGTGTGGTCGCCATACTTATCGGAAACGTATTTGATAAAGAGGAAAGTCAGCACATAGTCCTTGTACTGGGAAGCATCCATGCCTCCACGCAGCTCGTCGCAGCTCTTCCAAAGGGAGGAGTAAAGTTCGGATTTTTTGATTGCCATCTATGGCGGTTTAAAATGGTTTGACTCAATTGCTCTTTGTAAAATTCATGCCAAAATATCTCAATTGGGCTGATTCAGAGCGGTTTAACAAGGTGGGTCAAATGTAGAAATAAAACCAATGGTAAGATTGAGTAATCCGAAGTGCCTAACTTGGACAGTACATAAGCCTACTCGATAGAATTCTCCCAAATTCAGGTAATTGATATTGCATTGTTACACAAAACTGAAATTTATTGGGGAAATATCTGCCATACCCTATTGAGGACTTGGCATTTGCTTAGGGGGAGGCATCGAATCAACTCGTAAGCAGGCAGGAGGGGGTATCTTTTGAAATGGTCTTAGGCTCTCCATATCTTGAGTTCATTTTTTTTCTCCAATACCCCCTCATGTATCCCATAACTTACTATTCCGGCACCTACGCAAATACTGCCCATTTTCCTACTTTCCCTTTTCCAATATCCCTTTATTATGCTTGCAGAATTTTCCACCACGAAAACCTGTTATTTTGTGCTCTAAACGGGAGCGGACAACAGTAGTGTCTTGTACGAAATACGCTTTCTTCCTGTAGACAATCTGTTTCCCGAACTCGGCTTTGTAGTAGGTGGCGTCGGCTTTGCTGACTGCTGCGATTTTCAGTTTTTCAAAGGTTTCTTTGGTCTGGATGTACTTTGCACGTCGAGCCAGTTCCCGGTAACGGGAAGCTGTCGATTCCGACACTCCAAAGATAATCGCGTAAGCTGAATTTGCGACAGGATAGTAACCATTGGCACTGACACCGGTTTGCATTGAGCGTCCCTTTTTAGCGCTCTCCCGGTGCCCGTGCCAAATCTTGTACTTCTGTAACCTTATTAAATGGTCATACGTTGCCGCAATCGCAAATGCTTTAAAAGTCGGCAGCCGTTTCATGTAGAAAAGGTAACCCGACCTGGAAAAATTTTTCAGTAGAGTCCTAATGAAATCCCATTTTCGAACATGGAAAACCCCTTCTTGACTGTTTCGTTTAATCCAATCTGTTTCATCAAGCCAATCGATATGCTTCCACACGGTCTTTGTAGTAAGGCCGAGAATGGCAGCAATGTTTTTTACATCCTTGTCAAAGAACTTATCCTTGTAAAGGAATTTCACCAGAACGAAAATCTGAACTGAGGTAAATCGATTATGCTTAACGGCAAAATCCAACAGTGCATAGGGTATTTTTTGGCTACTGAATTGGTAGTCAATCCTTTGTTTTATCTTCTCCAGTTCCATCCTGCATTTCTAATCGTTCGATCACATCTGCGTACTTCCAGTAAAATTGTCCTCCCAGCCGGTACCGTGGTAAGATTCCGGAGTTCGCCCAGTTATAGAGCGTACGATTGGTAACACCTAACAAGGAGGCGGCTTCGTCAGCGGTAAGCAACTCACCCGTTGCTTTCTCAATTCTGGCCTCCACCAGTTCAAAGAGTTTTTCTTCCAGGGTTTCGTACATCTTGTTTAACCCGTCCGTCATTTGATCCTCGATCCAGTACTTTATCTCGTCCAAATCCGACATGTTATTCTCCTTTTTTTTCAGCGGGAAACACTCCCGGTTTTATATAAGTATGGTCGCCGAAAAGAAAACGATTTCGATGTGCGGAAATCCACGGCAATGCATACCATTTTGGGTAAAGAGATGTGGTTCATCTGGGTGTCTGTCCAGATAAAAATTGCGTGTTTGAAAGAAATATTTGGGTAAAGGACTGGCGAACGGCCAATGGCTATAAAGTGTCCAAGGCTGCCATTACTTCGGATTCCTTAAACCTTATGTGTCGGGTTCCAAGACCATAGGCTTTAAGAGTTCCATTAGTGTACAAACCCCTGAGCGTAGGATGCGACATCTTTAAAATTTTCGCAGTTTCTTCGCGGGTGAGAAGGGTGTCCTGTGGTATTTTCTGACTTGTAGTGTTGCTTTTTGTTAAGATGGGCTTGATCTTCTCAACCACACTCTCCGCAATCTTATCGGCTCCACGTTCGATAACCTTGTCGGCGACTTTATTTGTAAAGTCCTCGACAGCAATTTGAGTAATAAAATCTTTCATATTCCACTCTCCGTTAAATTGAATGCAATAGTGATTAATTTCGGCACCATACAGATTCAGTGTTTCTCTATCCTTACTCTGTATCTGCCGAATTTCACTGCAAAGGTATTGGCATTGTAATTGAAAAGCCAAACTTCCTTGCGCTTAAATTCTGCAAAAGTGTATTATTATATGAAAAAATTTTTAGTAATACAAGATAATTAAAATAAAGTATCAAACAGGTTATTATTTACTGCCAAGCAGGCCCGGACGATCGACCTGGAAACGTGGATTCTGCACCCGAATCATTTCTGCGGTTTCTTCCCCTTCAATACACAAATACTTAAAGAACTCTTTCTGGGTCTTGTGTCCGGTAATCATCATTATTGAGTAAATATCCATCGTCCCGCTTTTGTACGCAAGCGTAGCAAAGGTTCTGCGTGCATCATGACTACTTATCTGCTTATTTATACCAGCCAATGTAGCCAGCTTCATCAGTCCAAGGTTCATTTTTTGATTCGAAACAGGTTTAGGCATGTTGAAGCCATAGCGCTCTGCAATTTGTAGGGCTAAGTCAGTAAGCGGAACCGTCACAGATGCGCCTTTGTTTTGGGTTCTTGTTTTTCTTGGTGTGTAGACAAAGTTGTAACCACGAGAAACCTCAACGATATTCGACTTGCGAAACTGGTCATAATCTGAGTATCGGAGTGCGGTTTGGGTTGCCAGGATAAACCAATCCCGCGTTTTGGACAGTTCTGGCCTGTTCGTTAGGTCGAGGTTGAAGAGGGCTTGAACCTCATACTCCTCAAGGTAAATATTTTGTACCCGAATCTCGGGAATCTTAAAGTCCCGGTGCTTGTAAAAATCGTGCGGATTCCATCCATTCGCTTTCGCCCAGTTCAGGAACATCTTCAGTTTTTTAATGAGATTGCCGATGCTGTTTTCACTGTACTGTTCGGGAGAGTCACGGAGGTGTTTTTGGAACTTGCCGTAAAACTCCATGTTTATGGAATCGTAGTTTAGTACGTACTTTGTACGGCGCTTCAATTCCAGCAGGTGCCGTTTTAGGCTTGCTACATTAGACAGGGTGCCACGGTGTACCTTTTTGTTTTGAAGGTATTCCATGTAGAGGTCAAGGTCATTCATCATGTCCCGTTCCTGTTTAACTTCAAAGACACCATTTAAGATCATATCAACGAATTTCTTATCCGTTGGAAATGTTCCGGATGCGATTGCTTGCAGGTAAGCAGGTTCTGCATTAGCACGAATTTCATCCAGCCGTTGGTTAATCTTAGTGGCGTTAGCTACTTGATATGGCACCCGCTTCATTTTTTCAAATTTGCCAATAGCACATTTTAGGCCGGTAGAAAAACGGCACTTACGCCGTTTACCATTCACAGTAAAGTGAATTTCACCAAGAATGGTTGTTACGGTTTCCTTTGTCCATCCAGGTCGCTTGTTTTGGATATAGGAGAAATTTATCTTATTGCTTTTAGATGCCATGACAAATTCAAAGTGAGGGAAAGAATGAGGGAAAGAATTCTTTCCTTTGTTTGCAACAAAGTTACCTCGATAGTTTTTGCCCTCCAAATAAAATGCACAAAATCAGCAAGTTAGAAAAAATAAGAGAAAACAAAAGAAAGGAAGGAAAACGAGGTGTTATTCCCGTACGGACTACCATCTAAAATGACCTTAGCCCTTGTAAGTGAATAACTTACGAGGGCTTTTTGTTTTGGGGTTACAAATGTTTTCGCCCCGCTGGGGCTTGTATTGTTGGAAAAAGGGATGTATATTTGGTATGAACTAAATGAAACTGTTATGCCGAATACTTATACTCAATTGCATGTCCAACTGGTTTTTGCCGTTAAGGGTCGTGCGGCTTTAGTGCAGAAATCCTGGAAGGATGTTTTATATCAATACATCACCGGGATTGTTCAAAACAATGGTCATAAGATGCTTCAAATCAACGGGATGCCGGACCACATCCATATTTTTATCGGATACAATCCAAATCAAAAAATTCCTGATTTGGTTGAAACTATCAAAACGGATAGCGCCCACTTTGTGAAGCATCAGGGTCTTTGCCCACAAAAATTCAACTGGCAAGGAGGTTATGGAGCCTTTTCCTATGCGCGTTCTCAAGTAGATTCCGTTGTAAAGTATATTGCTAATCAGGAAAGGCACCATCAAAAACAATCATTAGAAGAGGAATATTTAAGAATGATGGAAAAATTTGAAATCCCATTCAAACCGGAATACCTCTTCGAATTTTTACCCATCCATTCCTGGTAACCATCTCAAGCCCCAGCGGGGCGCCAACATTTGTAGCCCCAGCGGGGCGGTCATATTGGTAATGAATCAAACCGGCATCATTGGCGAAAACGCTGCCGTGGCTTTACTGGAAGCCAAGGGATACCGCATTGCAGCACGCAACTGGCGTTTCGGTAAATCCGAATTGGACATTATTGCCTGGGCTCATGACCGTTTATTGGTATTTGTGGAAGTAAAAACCCGGACAGGGCAGGGTAGGGGCTACGGTGGCCCGGAAGGCGCCATTGATGCCAAAAAGCAGGAGCGGTTGCTGCATGCTGCCGGCAGCTATATGGAAAGTGTTGGCTACGACTGGGAAATCAGGTTTGATACCGTTGCCGTGATGCTGTCAAAACAGCAAACGGTCCTGGAAATCAAACATCTGGAAGATGTTTTTTATCCGATGTAGGCTTTTCCGCCCAATCTTCTGATTGGGGTTCTTCCTGTATTTCAACAGGCTCCATTATTTCCCTGAATTGACTGGGTAGCAACCTGAATTTGTGGCCCAGCCATCTTTCCAGGGTAATAGCCACCAGGGCGTAGCCTTCCGTGACTCCTGGAACAGGCACCGCTACTACCACAAAAAAGGGCAGGAAGCGGGGGATATCCTTCAGTTGCTCGCTGGCGGCATGCAGTTCTTCGGGTGTCGGCTTTTTGTGCTTGGGGATAATGCGCAATTTGCCGGTTCCGTGGCGGGCATACACGTGCACCATGCGAGAGGTTTCCACGCCTTCCATAAAAAGCGCCCATAACATACGTTTGGGCAACTTTATGACTTCCCGAAATTTCATGTAATAAGGATCTGGGGCAAAATTACACCTAACCAGGTTGTATTGCCGTGGAAATATTCGACAAGGCTGGTCAGGGTTTACTTTTGCTCAATAAAATGGAGCGATACCTCGTAGGTATTACCCTGATCTTGTGGCCCCAAAACCGCTCCAGCATAATGGCCAGCAGCACGTACAAACCCACCATCCCCGGAACGGGCATAAGAAATACCAATAACAACAGTACCAATCGAGGCAGATCTTTTAACTGGTTGGCAGCACGTTGCATTTCTTCCTCGGTCGGGGCAATGCCGGTTATCCGGAGTTTTTCGCCGCTGTACCGCAAATAGGTATGTACCATCCTTGTAGTGCCAATGCCATCGCCGGCAATGGCTTCCATAACGTGTCTTGGCGCTTGAATATATTTCCGAAGATCCATGATTATTGCAGATGCAGATGTTGCCGCAATAAATGTACCAAAAACGGTAGACGGTGGACGGTTGACGGCTTACGGTCTACCACCGTACACCGTAGGCCGTCCACCGTAGGCCGTAAGCCGTCTACAACTTTTTCTTCGTTACCTCTTTACCGTCAATAAGTGCTTTCCGGCCGAAGGTCAAACCGGCGGCATCTGCGTCGATGAGTACGGTGTCGCCTTTTTGATAATCGCCGGCGAGGAGGTGTTTGGCCAGTTCGTTGATTAGTTCGCGTTGCAGGGCACGTTTGAGCGGCCGGGCGCCAAATTGGGGGTCAAAACCTTCTTCTATGAGCGTTTTGGCGGCATCTTTGCTGATCTCCAACTTCAATTCCTGCCGGATGAGCATCTCGCGGATGTCTTTCATCAGGATGTCGAGAATCAACGACATCTGGTCTTTCTGCAGCGGGTGGAATACCACTACTTCATCCAAACGATTCAGGAATTCAGGCCGTAGATTCATTTTAAGGGCATCCATCACCTCGGCTTTTGCTTTGCCGAAGGCCTCTTCCTTGCGTTTATCACTGAGCTCCTCATAACCTTCAAACGCTTCCATGATGCGGTCGCTGGCAAGGTTGGAGGTCATGATGATGATGGTGTTTTTAAAATTGGCAGTCCGGCCTTTATTGTCGGTCAGGCGTCCGTCGTCCAGCACTTGCAGGAGGATGTTGAAGGTATCCGGGTGGGCTTTTTCAATTTCATCCAGCAAAACGATGGAGTAGGGACGCCGGCGCACGGCTTCTGTCAATTGACCGCCTTCGTCGTACCCAACATAACCCGGAGGAGCGCCCACCAGTCGGGAAACGCTGTGTTTCTCCTGGTATTCACTCATATCTATCCGCGTAATGGCTTTTTCGTCGTCGAACAGCACATCAGCAAGCGCCTTGGCCAGCTCGGTTTTACCCACCCCGGTGGGACCGCAGAAGATAAAGGAGCCAATGGGTTTGTCCGGATCGCTCAGGCCGGCACGACTGCGCCGAATGGCGTCGGAAACTACGGTTACGGCTTCGTCCTGGCCCACCACTCGCTGGTGCATTTCTGTTTCGAGGTGCAGCAGTCGTTCACGTTCGCCGCGCATCATCTTGGCCAGGGGTATGCCGGTCCAGCGCGCCACTACTTCCGCAATGTCGTTGGAGGTAACCGTCTGGGTGGTCATGCGGCTTTCGGGCGCCAGATTGGCCAGTTTCTCCTCTGCTGCGCGCAGCATGGCCTCACGGGTCGGAATATCGTCGTATTTGATCCTGGAAGCCACTTCCAGATTGCCCTCGCGTTCGGCGCGCTGGTACTGAATTTGGAGCTCTTCCAGTTTTTGTTTGTTCGACTGGATGGTTTCCACGATCTCTTTTTCGGAAGTCCATTTGGCGCGCAGGTCGTCCAGTTTTTCCCGGAGGTCCTGAATTTGCTTGTTCATGGCCTCCAGCTTCTTGGTGTCGTTTTCCCTGCGTATGGCCTCGCGCTCAATTTCCAACTGGCGCATCTGACGATCCAGCTTGTCCACATCCTCCGGAACGGAGTCCAGTTCCAGCCTCAACTTGGCACTGGCCTCGTCAATCAGGTCAATGGCCTTGTCCGGAAGCTTGCGTTCGGAGATATATCGGTGCGAGAGCTCGGCCGCAGCAATCAGCGCCTCGTCCAGAATTTGCACTTTGTGGTAGTTCTCATATTTTTCGCGGATACCTCGCAGAATACTGATGGAGTCTTCCACGCTGGGTTCATCTACGTAGACCGACTGGAAGCGACGCTCCAGTGCTTTATCGCTCTCAAAATACTTCTGGTATTCGTCCAGGGTGGTAGCGCCGATGGTGCGGAGTTCGCCGCGAGCCAGAGCCGGCTTCAGGATGTTGGCGGCATCCATGGCGCCCTGTCCGCCTCCTGCGCCTACGAGCGTATGGATTTCGTCAATAAACAGGATCACCTGCTCATTGGAATCAACCACTTCTTTGATCACCGCTTTGAGGCGTTCTTCGAATTCACCCTTGTACTTGGCCCCGGCGATGAGCGAGGACATATCCAGGCTGAAAATCTTTTTGCCGGCCAGGGTTTCCGGAACGTCCTGCTTGACAATACGCCAGGCAATGCCTTCCACAATGGCTGTTTTACCAACGCCGGGATCGCCGATGATGACCGGGTTGTTCTTTTTCCGGCGACTCAGGATGTGCAGCACCCGGCGGATCTCTTCGTCGCGACCAATAACCGGATCGAGTTTGCCTGATTCTGCCTGTTCTGTAAGGTTAACGGCATATTTCTGAAGCGCATTGTACACATTCTCAGCCGTTTGCTCGGTCACTTTACGGCCTTTCCTGAGCTCCTTCACGGCAGTGCTCAGGGCATCGAAAGTAGCGCCGTTTTCGCGCAACAATCGTGCGGCCTTGTCGTTGCCTTTGACGATGCCTAGCAACAACAGTTCCAGTGAAATGTATTCATCGCCGAAATCTTTCAGCAGCGACTTGGCGGCTGAAATGGCTTTATTGGCCTCATTGGTGAGGTATTGTTTATCTGCGCCTTGAATTTTTGGGGTTTCCCAAACCAGCTTGTCGAGTTGCTCATTGAAAGCGGGCAGGTTGACGCCGGTCTTTTTGAGCAGAAAATCAGTGACGGAATCGTCCACGTTCAACATACCCTTGATCAGATGGGCGGTGTCGACGCTTTGTTGTTCGTAGCCGGCAGCAATTTGCTGTGCCTGGAGAATGGCTTCCTGGGCCTTGATGGTGAAATTATCGTATGTCATGGGTTGGATGATGCTGTACCGGCGGGTTTAGCCGCCATAGTTTGATGGGTTTGAGGGGTTTGAATGGTTTGATGGGTTTGAGTGGTCTGATGTATCGGCGGGCTTGACCGCCATAGTTTGAGGAGTTTGAGGGGTAACGTCAAATTCTTCTCCAATTCGATACAGGTGCAAAAATGGCAGAAAAAATGCCTGGAGGGGCGACAGTCTGTCGGAATTATTTAAAATGAGGTGCCGAATTGTCGGAAGAGACAGTGGGATGATGACATTCTCTACCTTTGCGGCATGATTATTTATCCAGGACAAGCATTTCCGGAGCCCTTCCCGAAGGGAGCGATATTATTGGTGAACAAGCCACTGACATGGACCTCTTTTAGTGTCGTGAATAAAGTCCGATATTTTCTGTCCAGAAGGGTAGGGCATAAAAAGCTTAAAATCGGCCATGCAGGCACGCTTGACCCTCTGGCGACCGGATTGCTGATCCTTTGTGTTGGCGACTTCACCAAGCGAATTGAGGAGTTTCAGGCGATGCCTAAATCTTACGAGGGAACCATAACGCTGGGGGCCACCACACCTTCCTTTGATCTGGAAAAAGCGCCGGATCAGTTTTTTCCCACGGAGCATATAACCCCTGAGCTACTGGAGCAGGCGAGGCTTCAGTTCATTGGAGATATTGAACAAATTCCCCCGGTATTTTCCGCAGTCAAGGTAGACGGCAGGCGCTTGTACAAAAATGCGCGCACCGGCGAGGAAGTGGAGCTTCCTCAGCGAAAAGTCAGCATAGCGTTGTTTGAGTTGTTGGGTGGGTTGAGAAAAGTACAGCCCTCCGGTTTAGAAGCCTACGTAGCCAGTAAAAAAGGCGCTCCCATCATGTTGCACCCTGATTACACGGAGGGGCTACAGATAGATTTTCGGGTGGTTTGCAGCAAAGGAACTTATATTCGCTCGCTGGCGAAGGATTTCGGCGAAGCCGTGCATAGCGGGGGTTACCTGAGCCGGCTGGTGCGGACAGGAACAGGTGGTTTTGATGTGAAAGATGCCTGGGAGCTGGACGATCTGATTGCCTGGATAGGCTCCTCCACTCAGCTGTAGATCTGGTTATGTCCTCTTCGGATGTAACGTTTTACATTCATCCAAAAGGCCACGAACAGGTAGACGATCAACGGCGATCCCATGCCGATGAAAGAGGTGTAAATGAAATATTTTCGCACTTCGGCAGGCGCCAATTGCATGCGTTCGCCGAGATGCTGACATACGCCGAAGGCGTGTCGTTCAATCAAATCTTTGAACCAGTTTTGCAGCATAGCTTCTGAATGAAGTTTGGTAGTGGAAAATAATAAGGGTTCAACCTGTCAAACGCAAAGGTAGGGCGCTTTGTTCTGAAGAAGCTGGAATTATTTTTGACCTACCTCCCCCCATCACGGTTGCCCTTTCAGGGTTTCAATCATGATGCTTAGCTCTTCGGCCAGACCCTCATCGCTACCTTCGAAGCCGATGGTCTTAAAGCGGATCTTGCCGTTTTTATCCAGGATGAATTTTGTTGGGATACCGGAAACGCCGTAGGAGGTAATCACTTTGTCGTCGTTGTCCATCAGCACATTAAAGGTGTAACCTTTGCTGGCAATAAAGTCTGAGGCATTTTTGCTTTTGTCTGTTCCGCGCTCCCAGGAGTCGATGAATACAAAGGCCACTTCCGGATCGTTTTTGTATTGGTTTACCGCCAGTTGCATGCCCGGGAAAGACGCTTTGCAGGGGCCACACCAGGTTGCCCAGAAATCCACCACTACCACTTTGCCGCGCAGGCTTTCGAGGCTGACATTTTTTCCTTCCAGATTCACCAGATTAAAAGGAATAGCCGGCTCGTCCATCATGGTGTTGAGCAGTTCCTTTTGTTTGTTGGCTTTGGCTTCCTTTTCAAGTCGGGCCAGATAGGCGTTTGCGCCGGCGTCGCCTTTGTCTTCGGCTATGTACAGCTTTTTGAATTGCTCCTTCATTTTGGAGGTGGCGTGCCCGCTCAGGATAAAACCTTCCAGGCGATGCCGCAATTCAGCAGATCCGGATGCTTCCAGGTAAGAGGTGAATCTTTCATTCATCTCTGCCTCTTTTCCTTTGGTGATCCCGATCACCTCAGCCTGTAAAGCGGCTGCGCTTTTCACATCGCCGGTTTTGCTTAGTACAAAAGAGTAGGTGTCGCCGTACATGGCAAAGGTTTGTTCGCGCTGCAACGACCATTCTTTTTCTGTGGTGAGTGCAGGGCGTTTGCCGGAGGGATTGTTCATTTCCTTGCGGGCCCAATTCAAGGCCTCTGCAGCCATGGCGCGCACTTCTGTCAGGTATTCTCCTTTTTCGGCAAATTCCCAGGCGATGTTATTGTACAGGCTGCTTCGTTCAGCTTCCGGCAATTTAGCGGCCAGTTCTTTCAGTTTTGCCATGTTTCCGGTGTCAGAAACCTTATTGGCCAGGTTTGCCCAAAGGTTGTTGACGGCTTGTTTTTCATCATCCGTTTGAGGAGGGAATTCCTGGATAAAATTGGTCAACAGCATCTCGGCTTTTGCCAGATCCGGCTCGTTTTGAATGGCGCGACGTTTTTCCTGTTT
Source organism: Saprospiraceae bacterium (assembly GCA_020850025.1). Taxonomy (GTDB): domain Bacteria; phylum Bacteroidota; class Bacteroidia; order Chitinophagales; family Saprospiraceae; genus M3007. Next base: position 5,071 of record JADZFI010000409.1, on the reverse strand, counting down.
CACCATTAGGCCTTTAGGAAAGGCTGCTCGGATCTTGTCTTTCAACGACTTACTGCGGTCTGGTTCACTATTGCGGTCGTAAAAACGCAGGGCAATCAGCAGATCGTCTTCGCTTGCCTTGGCGTCAGCTTCCACTTCTGCCAGGAGTCGCATAGCTTCTTCTTTGCCCTCCGGTCCTTTTTTTACGGCCATCAAGCTGTTCACGTAAGCGCCAAAATGTTTCCGCTTTAGCTCGGGTTTGGCGGTGAATGCCTGATTCAGCAGGCCCAGCGATACAGAAGCGGTGCGGTTGAGGTTCATCAAGGCGCCATAATCGCGGTATAAGATCGCTGCGGCCACCATGCTTTCCGGTTCAGGATTTCCGGCCTGGTTATGGACGGTTACGAAATAGCCTTCGCCGGCATTGTTTTCCCAGCGTTCATCGGAATCTGTAATACCTATGACGGCTGACTGAGCTTCTTTGTTCAGGGAGAAAATGCCGATCATTTTATCGCCCTCACGAACCACTGCAGGGGTCAGCACGGTGGCTTTGCCGGCTGCATATTCCAATACTACCAGATCGAGTCCGGATACATCCCGTAATTTGCTTTTTGCAAGATCGATTTCCACTCTGACCATCTCTCCGGCTTTGGGTTTGGCCGGTTGGGTAATGAAGTTTTGAGCGAACAATACACCTGGCAGAAGGAAAAGGAAAATGAAAAATTGTTTCATGGATAGGTTGTCTTAGATTCTAAAAGTTAGGACAAACCACTCGCGAGCGTTTTTCACCCGGATGGAAATAGGTCAGAGAAACTTCGAAAGCTCCCCTGGAGTTGTTGGCAATTGCCAGAGAAGAGATGGTGATATCGTAGCTCAGGCCAAGCATCCAGCGGTTGAGTTCAAGCATTCCAACCACTGTGATGGCATCTGCCTGAAGGCCTTTGTTGAGTTGATTGCCAACACGAGCCCATGCACCTGCACGCAAGGCCAGTTCATTAAAATCATTGTTGGAATAGCGCAGGTTCAGGCCCAGATCAGTTTCAAAAGCAGGGCCCTGGCTCATTACAAGTACGCCAGGCAGCAGGCTAACGTGTTCGTTAAGGGGGAACTGACCGCCGGCATGGCCGGTGTAACGCGTGTACAGGGTTTCGTTGTCGTCCTCAATCAGGGAAATTTGAGGCTTGTTGATATGGTGCATAGCGCCGCCCATGTAGAAGAATCCATCGTTTTCAAACACCGCATACCAAAGCAAACCGGCGTTGAAATCCAGATAGGATCTGGCCTGAGCATTGGCATTAGGCTCGTTGGACGACAAATCGGTATTGGGTGTTTCAGTACCGGCATCGAACTGGCGACTGAACCAGAGTCGGCCCCAGTCGATGGAGTTTTGACCAAAGCCCAGCTGTGCGCCGGCCGACAGGTAGTGATCTGCCTGGCCGCGACCTCCGGTAAGCTGCTTTAAAAAAGCGCCACCGAGTTGAACCTTGTTTTGCGCAAAACGGGCAGTGCCGGCCTCATCGTGCATGGCGCCGATGCCGAAAGAAGCATAATCGTCGCCATAACCCACCTGTAAGCGGTGTTCAAAAGCCGCTGAGTAGGTACGAAAGGGCACCGGCGACAAAATACTTCCCCATTGGTCGCGGTAGTTCACCGTAGCCCTCCACTTGCCGTTGAAAACCCCGTTTAAAGCCGGGTTTAAATTCCATGGAGAGGCATAATACTGCGAAAAACGGGGGTCTTGTGCGTTTGCTTCGCCGCAAATTGCTCCCAGGAAAAGGGCAAGAAAAAGGATCGGTTGGGTTAATTGCTTCATGATTAGTTGAGTCTTAATGGTTACAAATGATTTTCCAGCACAAATGTAGCAAACGAAATCCCTACCTTGTGCCGCTTTTTTGAACAATAACACCATGGCAAAAACAGGCAAGCCCAAATCTTCTTCTTCCGGTTCCATCCCTACCAAATCCATCACCCCCGTCAAAGACTGGCTGGAGCGCCCGCCCCTGCGGGAAGGGGATGCATTATCAAAGAAAATATTCTGGGGAGTAGCCGGATTGGGCTTGTTGCTCATGATTCTGCTCTCTCTGGGTTCGGGTATCAATGCCGACGATAAATTCCAGGTGGATTATTCCCAGAAGCTGGTAAACTACTATGCTACTTTTGGCAAAGACACCACGGCGCTCAATATCCCGGACGGCAATATGCACCTGTACGGGGGCTTTTTTGAAACCGTCACCGGATTTGCCAACAAAGCGCTCGGATTTCAACCTGCTGAAATTGGATATCATCATGTGCGACATGTATCCAGTGCCATCCTGGGCTGGGTAGGCATGCTTTGTGCCGCGCTGTTGGCCTCCCTGATTGCCGGACAGAGGGCCGGGTTGATCACCCTGATCATACTGCTGCTGTCGCCGCGTTTTGTGGGCGATTCGCTGATGAATCCCAAAGACATACCTTTTGCAGCCGGGTACATCATGGCCCTGTACAACATAGCGGCAGTGCTCAACCGCATGCCGAATCCCGGCAGATGGAATCTGGCCGGACTTGCGGTTGGCCTGGGTATTGCCCTGGGTACACGCGCCGGCGGATTGTTGTCGTTTGGTATGCTGGGCATGTTTGCCGGCCTGCATTTCCTGGCACAAAATGGCGGTCTTCGGGCGTTTGCAGACGGAAAAAAGCTTAGGCAATATGCATTCATGGTATTGGGTACTGCCGCGGCCGGATTTGTTTTTGCGCTCTTGTTTTGGCCTTATGCCCTGCAGGCGCCGCTGACCAATCCGTTCATCGCCTTGTCCAAATTTGCAGACCTGGAGGTGAAAATCCGGGTGCTCTTTGAAGGCGTCAATATGATGTCTGACAAAACACCCTGGTACTACCCCCTGAAATGGATTGGTTACACCATACCGCTGGCGAGTTTGTTGGGCTTGATTGGCTTTGGCGTGCTGTTCCCACGCTTGTTCAAACGGTACAACCCGCTATGGGTGAGTATGGTACTGTTTGCGGCGGTTTTTCCGGTGTTTTATGTGATTTACAAGAACTCCGTCATTCACGACGGTTGGCGTCACCTCACCTTTGCCTATCCTGCTATTGCTATTTGCGCAGGTTTGTTCTGGAATGAACTGGCGGAATTCTTCGCCGGAAGGAAACAGGTACAATGGGCGGTTTATGGCTTAACCGGTCTTTTGCTGGCAGATGCCGGCTTGTTCATTGCCGCCAACCCGGCTATGCCATATGTGTATTTTAACCCTGTAGCCGGTGGAACCGCTGGCGCTTATGGCAAGTTCGAAACAGATTACTGGGGAATCAGTACCCGTCAGGGAATTGAATGGCTGGAACAACAGGGAATTTTGCGGCCGGATATGCCGGAAACGGTGGTGATTGCCACCAATATGTATTACTCCACCAAGCAGCTCTGCGCCAAATACGGCGATAAAGTGAAAGTCAAATACCTCAAATGGGAGCGCCGTTACGATGATGCCTGGGATTACGGCCTGTACCCAACTCGATTCCTTGACGGCAGCACCCTGCAAAAGGGGAAATGGCCGCCTGATAACGCGGTGCATGTCATAGAAGCCGGGGGAGCGCCTATTTTGGCTATTTTAAAAGACTCGGAGCGCAACTGCGCGCTGGGTATAGCAGCAGGCAAACTTGGCGACTGGCCTGGTGCCATTGAACGGTTTAAGGCGGAGGTAGCGAAGGTGCCGGACAATGAGATTGCCTGGGTTAATCTTGCACAAGCTTATCTGAATACAGGTCAGCTTGAGGAGGCAAAACAAGCTGCAGAAAAAGCGCTTGAAATCATGCCTGATGATGCCCAGTCGAACAATTTGATCGGATTGTACTGGCTGAACAAGAATGATGGGGCCAAGGCCAAGGCTCAATTTGAACTTTCGATCAAAAAGGAGGCTTCCAATCCTGGCGCCTGGTATTACCTGGCGCTCATAGCACGCACCAATGGAGATAACCAAACGGCGTTGAGCAACCTGATGAAAGCCATACAGCTTTCCCCAACGTTCAAGCCTGCCTATGAGTTGTCGGCCCAGATTTATGAGTCACAGGGTGACGGAGCCAACGCCCAGCGTTTCCGGGCGGCCATGGCACAAATCAAATAGGTATTTGGCGGGTCTGCCCCAAAAGACTATATTTGCGAATAAAAACAGGGCTAAATGACGCCAACCAAACATGATATTATCCGGCTAATTCAGCAAGGAAAAGTGAAAACTGCCCTTGAGGGAATTGTACAGCTTTCCGGCCTCGCAAGGGATAAGGAGGTGCAACAACGTTGCCTTATCCTTCAAAGTCAACTTTCCCAGCTGGAAGCCAAATTTGGAATGGGAACCTTTGATCACAAAACGTATCAACTGGAGCTCAACCGAATTACTCAGGCTGCTCTGGATCTGGTGGATTTGCTGCCGGCTGTCGTAGCAGCCCCCCATCAGTACAATACCACAACTTCGCAACGGAATGATCGTCAATCTGATAATGGATCGGCCTGGAAAACCTGGGGGATTTTGCTCACCGGCGCTGTAGGTGTAATGGTAATGTTGGTTATTGTTGGTCTGATGATGAATAATAATCAACAAAATACTCAGGGATCCCTGCCCAATACCACTCCCAATGCGTTCAACGAATCTGCCGGCCCTGCACAGCAACCAGCTGCCAAGCCAATGGTGTCCTCAAGTATTGCGGAAACAGAGAAACCGGTCAATCCAAACGACAGATTTCTTGGTGCATGGTCTGGAACCATGGCAATTGCAGGAATTGCCGTAGGAATCTTGAAAATTAATCTGGATGAAGGAAATCGTTACAGTTCCCATGCCATTGATCCCGCTAGCGGCGCGCAAGTAGGCACCGATACCGGCACCTGGACCATTTCGTCCGATGGGCTACTCGTATTGAAATCATCTCTTGGTGCAAAGGAAATATACAGCATCTTTTGGAGCAGCCCAGGACAGTTCATCGCCACATTTGTAGACGGTACTAATGAGGAATTTGCAGGTCTGACCATTTCATTTGTCAGATTGTAGTAAAGTGAATGTCACGTCCAACAAAACACACACATTTTGCGTTTAAGATAAAGGAATAATTCAAGATT
>JADZFI010000408.1 GCA_020850025.1 Saprospiraceae bacterium | reverse complement strand
GGCATGGACCCTGTCGACGTAAGTTGGACGCCAACACCACCCTGTGCAGATTCCAGTTGCCTGGAGCGCTGTATTACACCACTGAACTCGGTGTCATTTTCCCTCACTGCAGTGGATGTCACTGGTTGCGTTCTAACCGATGATATCAGCATCCGGGTGTCGGATAAAAACCGGGTGTACGCCCCGAATGTGTTTAATCCTGATGCCAATTTCCCGGATAACCGCTTTTTCCTGGGAGCGGACAATGGAGTTAGTATGATCCGTCGCTTGTTTATCGCCGATCGCTGGGGGGAGTTGTTGTTTGATGTTACCAATATCCCGCCGGATATTCCTGATTTCGGTTGGGACGGGACGTACAGAGGCAAGGTCATGCACCTGGATACTTACATGTTCTGGGCAGAACTGGAGCGGATAGACGGAACCACCTTTATTGAAACAGGTTCGTTTACCCTGATCCGTTGAGTTCAACGCAACAAGGTTACATTTCCTTTTTTGACATATTCCGGCTGTCCTTCCTCGCATTGCACCCGAAGGATGTACCCATACGTTTCAGACGGCTGCGGCTGACCTTTATAGGTACCATCCCAGGCATCCGATAATTGATCGGCTTCAAATATCTTTTCTCCCCATCGATTAAATACAGCCCAATACAATCGGGTGATCTCCAGACTGCTTTCCAATTGTAGCACATCGTTTTCCCCATCTCCGTTTGGCGAAAACCCGGTGGGGAAAAACACCAATGGCTCAGCACACAAAGGAGGCAGTATCCGGACCGTTACGGAGCCGGTTTTCCGACATCCGTTGGGTAGCATTGCGGTGACGGTATAGGTGTTTGTTTCAGTGGGAGTGGCAATGGGGTCTGCGATGTTTAACCCGGAAAGGCTGTTATTGGGCTGCCAGCTGTATTCAACCGCGCCAGGAAGGTTTGCCAGTAAAAAAGAAGAGTCTCCTGCCGCAATCTCATCAGGGGAGGCAGTTACATCAAGGACCACGTCAGTTTCCAACAATTGTATGGTTTGAAAGAACGTGTCGGCGCATGGGAGGCCCGGCGCAGCAATCAGGGCTACTACATAGGTTCCTGTGTCAGGGTAGGTATAGCTGGGTGAAAACGCATTCGATCCCACTCCTGGATTGTTTTCCCAATCGAAATACCATCTGAATTGATCGGAATTAGTGCTTTGGTTTTGAAAATTAACGGTCAGGGTATCGCATTTTATTTCCGGCAGGAAAAATGCGGCATTGGGTTCTCCGCAATCTGCTACATTGTATTGAAAATCTCTGCGGGTAGTGGATAGCAATTCGCCGTTTCGGAATTCATCAACACAAACCCCCACCACATAATTGCCGATGGTGTTTGGAATACCGGTCATGAATCCGGTCAGGGGATCAATGGTGAGTGGGTCGCCGCCCAGCAGGTTACTCAGGTTGTAGGGCGGATCCAGCCAAAGTAATTCCTGATAGGGTGGGGCCAAAGGTGGATTGGGCGCCGGGCGTAGCGAATCCGGCCCATTAAACGGCGTGCACAAACGGTAAGCCAGTGAATCTCCGTCAGCATCCGAGGCCGAATGGTCAAAATCTATGGGCTGATGTACGCAGATGGCAACCGGGGGCCAGTTATTGAAGGTGGCAGCATTGTTACACTGCAACTGGCTTTCCGCCGAAATCTCTGCTACAAAGGAAATGCCGGTGTTCAAGGGGTCTGGTATGTTCCGTATAAGCCGGTTCCTGCAACAGCGCTGATACACCAGAAGGTACCCATTGGGGTTAAAGGGCAGGTTTACGATGGTTTTGTAGGTAGCCTTGTGTACGCAAACATCCGGTGGGACGGTCAGGCAGGGATTGTCCAGCATGATCGGTAGGGTATCGTTGCTGAAGGCATTGTAGATTAGTCCGAGGTTTCGAACCAAAACGCTGTCACCGCCTTTTTCATAAACGCCCACCCGGGCCGGGCTGTCGAACCAAGGCACACCATTGTAACAGTCGCGATAAACGGTTAGTTCTATTTCGTAGTCGTTGTTCCCAAGGCAGCGGTAGGTGATTTCACCTCCCACGATGTGAGTGGCAAATAAATTCACACAAAAACCTGAGCAAAGCAGGAGCAGTAATGCCGTACGGTTCATAAGCGGGTTGTTGGGAAGGGCGGCGGGAGCCTCTTGTTTATCCATCCAGAAATCGGGTTCAAAATACGGCGATTTACCTCCAACCCGGATGGCCAGTTACAGATCTGCTAAAAAATCTGTTACCTGTTCCTTCATCACCGGTCCTGCTTTCCGCCACAGATCACTGTGTCCTCCTCCTTGTACCTTCAGCCAGCGCTTCTGCGGCGCCGGACAAACCTCGAAGTTTTTTTCGCCAAACCACATGGGAATTCTGGCGTCTTTGTCGCCGTGGATGAACATAACAGGGCGCGAAATACTTGCTGCAGCATCCACCGGCCGGACGCTGAAAGGATCAAATCCGGCAATAACCGCTGATTTTTCCAGCACGTGCCGGGTCAGCCAGGTGCTTCTGATGCCAAAAAACCAGTCGGCCCCGTACTCTTTGGCCACCTGCTCAAAGTCATGAAAGGTGCTTTCAATGATTCCGAACGCAAATCGCTCATCCAATGCCATGGCTTGAAGTGAAATGGCTCCTCCCAGAGATGCTCCCCAGATGCCCATTTCCCGACCCGGGAATCGCGCCGACAGGGTGTCGGCAACAGCGCGGAGGTCGTTTTTTTCGTGGTAGCCAAAGGTGCAATAAAGTCCTTCGCTGGAACCATGCGCGCGTAAATCGAGCAGCAGACTTGCATAACCCTGGTCAGCCAATAATTTGGCACGTTCAAAATTGACTTCCTTACAGGCTGATATTCCGTGAAGGATCACTACAGTAGCCCGGGTAGTATCGGTATTGGAGGCTATCAGTAGTGCCTGAAGCTGAAGCTGATCAGGGGTCTTGATCTGCAATGGAACGCTTTTTAGTCCATAATTGGCCGGATCTCCACCTTTGGGCAATAGCCAACGAAGTTCCTCCGGGCCGCGGCGCATGGGTTTAATTCCTGCATAGGGCAGCACTTGTTCCACCGTAAAAAAGCCGGCAGAAAGTATGACGGACAGAATAAGTGCCGTTACGACAAGGGATTTCTTTTTTAACATCATGATTATGATAAGTCACTACAACATTCTGTTATTAAGTATGTTTGAAAAAAATCCTTGGCTCAATGCGCGGTTTTACCCGATAGACAATGGCCAAGCCGGATTTTTACGTTTCTTGCACGGCTAACTGCGTATGAAGTCTGACGATATTCTGGATCATTATGCCTTTAACGATCTGCCAGACTGGGCAGGCGAAGGGGAGGTAGTGGCAAAATTTTACTCCAATCTGGAGGCGGAGGTAGCGGCTGCACGGCTGCGAGCAGAAGGCATCCATTGCTTTTTGGCCAATACGATTTCTCAGTCGGTAACACCCCATTTGCCCGGCATTATTCGACTTCATACACATCCATCTGATGCGGATTTGGCACGAGACATACTTCAGGAAGCCTCCATAGAAACGGATGGACCATTGCCCCGCAAAAACAGCGGAACCGGAGCCATTCTGGGGTTGGCTATTATTATCGGGCTGTTGCTTGCCTGGTTGCTGGTGAAGAGTCTTGAACTATAACCGATCAATACGCCCATTTCAGGTACAAGGCGCCCCAGGTAAATCCCCCACCAAAAGCGGTAAGGATAAGATTATCGCCTTTTTTCAGCTGTTTTTCATAGTCCCACAAACATAGCGGCAGGGTAGCGGCGGTCGTATTGCCGTATCTTTCTATGTTGACCATTACGCGCTCCATTGGGAAATGTAGATGTTCGGCAACAGAAGTGATGATACGCATATTGGCCTGGTGCGGCACAATCCACTGTATATCATCGGTGGTCATCTTATTGCGTCGGATCACCTCTTCACAGGTGCTGGTCATGCCTTTAACCGCATGTACAAAGACTCTTTTACCGTCCTGCCAGGCGTAGTGCTCCCGTGCAGCTACTGTTTCCAGGGAAGCGGGCTTCTTGGAGCCCCCGGCTTTCATATGCAGGAGTTCTCTTCCTGAACCATCTCCACGCAATACGAAATCAATGATACCATTGCCATCCTTTCTTGGTTCAAGCAAAACAGCAGCAGCGCCGTCGCCAAAGATCACACAGGTATTGCGATCGGTATAGTCAATAATGGACGACATCATATCGGAGCCCACCACGATGACCTTGCTGTAAGTTTCATTTTGTACAAATTGTGCGCCGGTTGAGAGGGCAAATAGAAAGCCCGAGCAAGCCGCATGTACATCGAACCCAAAGGCGTTTTTGGCGCCCACTTTATCGCAAACAGTATTGGCCGTATCCGGGAATACCAAATCACCGGTCACGGTGGCCACTATGATCATGTCAATTTCTCCAGGTTTCACCCCCGTCTTTTCCAGCAAGCCTTTCACAGCTTCGGCGCACATATCGGAGGTGGCCCATCCTGGTGTTTTCAGTATTCTGCGTTCTTTGATACCTGTACGCGACTGTATCCATTCGTCGTTGGTATCCACCATTTTTTCCAGATCCTGATTGGTCAGCTTTGTTTCCGGTAGCCAGCCGTGAACGCCAGTGATGGCTGCGTGAATTTTTCCCATGGAAGAAACTTGTAATAGTCAAAAACCAGCACAAAGGTAAAAATGTTTAAACGCCTTATAACGCTAATTGCAGGATTCTTGCCTTTGCCTGGTTTTTATCCTATGCCTTGGAAGTGGAATTTCGACAGCTTCCGCATCTTTGCCACTGATGAAAAACTTTCTCTCTCTTATCAAGTTCAGCCACACCATTTTTGCCATG
>JADZFI010000407.1 GCA_020850025.1 Saprospiraceae bacterium | reverse complement strand
CTGCATCACACAAATCACACAAATCACACAAATCACATAAATCACAGTCCACAGTCCACTGTCAGAAGTTAAAGCCAAAATGAAAACCCGGCTCTCCGAAGACAAACTTGGACCATTTATCGTCTAACTGTTTAAATCCGTCAGGTAGTGTTGTGTGATAAGCACGGTGTGTAATGGCAATGGATGGTTGAATAAAGAATCGGTCCTTAAAAAGCTTGATATGATAACCGGCGCGATAGGTATTGAAAATCTGAAAGCCATTATCAAGTTTTTTACCCTGCTCGTTCGCAAAAGTCTGTAAAGTAGGCATTACGTTAAGTTCGGCGTATAAACCTTTCCAAAAAAAGCGTTGGTAAGCCACCGAAATGCCATATTCACGAACATACCCCGGAAATTTTTCTTCCGGTTTTCCGTATGATTCGTTTAAAAACGGGTGAATACCATTCGGCCAGGCATATTTCCAGGTTTTGGGCTCCAGGGTAATGACATCTTTTCCTGTTATACGATAGCCTACATTGAGTTGCACAAAGTTGGGAGGGTTGACAGTAGATAAATTACCCAATAAAAACACCGTACTACCCACGAACCACCGCTTGTAAGTGCTGTTTTGTGCGCCATATTGTGCCTGAACTTGCAGGGCGCCTGTGATGATCAAGATCAGGGTGAACAACAGAATTTTCCTTTGCATTTCCATACTATTTGGTTGTTAAATGATACTGCAAAGGTGAATGGAGGAGGTCTCTGATCTCGTTCACTTAAGTGAAGAAAGGAGGCTTAACGCTTGCTTTTTTCAAAAATCCTCGCCCGTAGCCGGCTTAATGACTGAGGCTTGATACCTAAATAACTGGCTAACTGGTGCTGCGGCACACGCTGAACGAGGTCCGGTCTTTTTTGCAGCAAGTTAAGGTATCGTTGTTCGGGGGAGGAAGTTTTAAACTCGTCCAGGTCTATTCGTTGTTTGGCTAAAAGCTCTTCCGCTAATAACCTGCACATGGTTTCAAACTTTGGAAATTTGCGGTTTGCCTCCGCTTCCATATCAGGGTTTGACACAGTAAGTATGGTGTCTTCTACACAACTTATATAATATTCAGATGGCGTTTTGCTTACTACGCAAGGGGGCGTAAAAGCTTCCAATTCTGTGTAGAAAGCCGTGGTTTTTTCCTCCCCATCTAACACATAATAGGTGAGAATACAGCCTTTTATCACAAAGTAGCTGTCTCTCGATTTTTGTCCTTCCTTGAGCAAAGTGGTCCCTTTCTTTACCGAGCGAAAAATGTCCAAAGAAACGATGGCGTTCTTCTCTTCCTCGGTAAGAGAAATGTATTTTGCCATAAAGTCGAATAGTACGTTTTCCATTGCTTAATTGTTTTTGTTGTTGCTTGCTGCACTTGCCGGCAGGCCGCAAATATAGGGGCATTCCACCACTGGAGAGGAAGTGCCCGGCCTCGTAAGAGGCCTAACGTTTGTAGCTCCCGAAATGCCCGGAAAAACGCCCCGGCCTTGCAAGAGGCCCAACCAGGGGGCACCGCATCTGCTACAAAGGTTAGGCCTCTTGCGAGTCCGGAGCTGCGGTCGGGAAATGAGGTGATGTTGAAATAATCCACCTGAGCAAGTTTTAAAAGTGAAGGCTTAGCCTGAATGGGAATACCCATTTTGATTAAGACCACACAACGTCCAAACAACCAGCTGAACCCGACAAGGGAACAACGCACAGCCAAAAAATGCCTCCCAAATGCCCCCCAAATGACCTCCCAAATGACCCCTAAATGCCCCCCAAATGACCATTAAACAACCTCCTCACCCCCAATTTCCCCACTTTTGCCTAAATCCCTTCCCCATCCATCCACATTCCCCTATTTTGGCGGCACAAAACCCATACTCATGCGCCGTTTCTGCACTTTATGCCTGTTTCTGCTGCCCGGTCTCTCGCTTTTGGCCCAAAAACCCATTACGCTGGAAGACATCTGGCAAAAAGGAACCTTCGCCACCAAAGGCATTCCGGGGTTTAATTTCCAAAAAGACGGGGTACACTTTACCCGCCTCGAGGGCAATAGTATTGTGCAATACGACCTGCGCACCGGCGAAAAATCCGGCGCCCTGGTAGATGCTGCCACTCTTACGTCGGCTGATAACGGATGGAAAGGCTCGTTTGATGGGTATTCCTTCAGCCCGGACGAATCCAAAATGCTGCTGACCACCAATTCCACGCCCCTGTTTCGCTGGAGCTCGGAGGCAGATTATTTCGTGCTGGACCTGAACACGAAAAACCTGACCAAGCTCTTCGACCAGAACGTGGTGTACATCAAGGACGGCGCCACGGCCGCCAAACAGCGTTATGCCACGTTCTCGGCAGACGGCGCTAAAGTGGCATTTGTGGTGAAAAACGACCTGTACTTCAAAGATTTGGGCAGCGGCCTGGTGACGCGCGTTACCACCGACGGCAAACAAAACGAAATCATCAACGGCGCATCGGATTGGGTGTATGAAGAAGAATTCGAGCTGGTGCGCGCTTTCCAGTGGAGCCCCGACGGGCGCTACCTGGCCTATCTGCGCTTCGATGAGCGGGCAGTGCCGGAAATGACCATGGAAATGTTCCGCGGTCAACCCTACCCGGTAAACGTCACGTTCAAATACCCCAAAGTGGGCGAAAACAACGCCATCGTTACCGCACATATCTACGATCTGAACGGAGGCAAAACCGTGCAGGTAAACATCCCCGACCGCGAATCCAAAAACGGTCGGCTCGACGATTATTTGCCGCGCCTGGAGTGGGCGCCCTCCGGCAAGCTTTGTCTCACCTGGATGAACCGCCACCAAAGCACCCAACGCCTGCTGCTGGCCGATCCAAAATCCGGGCAATGCAACCTGCTGTACGAGGAAAAAAGCAAGTATTACCTTGATCTGCACGATGTTACTTTCCTGAAAGACGGCTCCGGTTTTGTCCTGCAAAGCGAAAAAAGCGGATTTAACCACCTTTATCGCTACGATATGTCGGGCCAGGAGGTGGCGGCCCTTACCAAAGGCAAATGGGATGTGACGGCGCTGTACGGTATAGACGAAACCAACGGGAAAGTCTATTTCCAGGCGGCCAGCAAGACGCCCATGGCCCGGGAGCTGTTTGAAACCACACTGAAGGGCAAAAAACCGCGCAAGATCAGCAAAGCAGTGGGTTCCAACGGCGCCCAGTGGAGCAGCACCTTCGATTACTTTGTGCACAGTTTCTCCACCGCCAATACGCCGCCACAATACAATGTCTGCAATCGGAAAGGCAAGGCGATCCGCAGCCTCGAACAGAACACCGAAGTGCGCGGCAAACAATCCGAGTACGGAACCATTCCGGTGGAATTTTTCGATTTTAAAACTTCCGATCAGGTGGAGCTCAACGGTTGGATGATCAAACCCACCAATCCCGCCTATAAAAACCAGAAATTGCCGGTGCTGATGTTCGTGTACGGCGGCCCGGGCAGTCAGCAGGTCACGGATGCCTGGAAAGGCGCCAACTACTGGTGGTTTCAGATGCTGGCTCAGCAAGGGTCCGTAGTGGCTTGTGTCGACAACCGCGGTACGGGCGCCCGCGGGGAGGAGTTTAAAAAAATGACCTACAAACAACTCGGGCATTACGAGGTGAAAGACCAGATTGAGGCGGCCAAATACCTGGGCACACTGCCCTATGTGGATGCCGGGCGCATCGGTATTTTCGGTTGGAGCTATGGCGGCTATATGAGCACCAATTGCCTCCTCAAAGGCAACGATGTATTTGAAGCGGCCATTGCCGTGGCGCCGGTGACCAACTGGAAATGGTACGATTCGGTGTACACCGAACGCTACATGCAAACGCACGAGGAAAACAAGGAAGGCTACGAGCTAAACTCCCCCACCAACTTCGCCGATCAGCTCAAAGGCTCCTATCTCCTCGTCCACGGCCTGGCCGACGACAATGTGCACTTCCAGCACACGGCAGAAATGGCCAACGAACTCATTGCCAAAAACAAGCAGTTCGATACCATGATCTACCCCAACCGCAACCACGGCATCGGAGGTGGAAATGCCAGAATCCACCTGTACACGCTGATGACGAAATTCCTGAATGAAAATCTGAAAAACAAGAAAGGAGCGGTGGCGCCGAAGCCGTGATTACGGCCTACGGCCAACGGTGGACGGCCAGCACAATTTCCAGCCCTTTTTGGGTTGTCACCCGCGTCAGGGGGCCTACACAAGCCCGGTTCAAACGGGATGCCTGTATTAAAAGATAATCACGTAGCTTGGGTTGTGTAGTCCCCCTACGGGGTGACAACTCAGCTTGGGTTGTGTAGACCCCCCTGCGGGGGTGACAATGTAGCTTGGGTTGTGTAGACCCCCTGACGGGGGTGACAACGTAGGAAGGGCTTGGCATCAGCCGTCTACCGTAGGCCGTCTACCGTAAGATCACCCCAACTTCTCCACCGCCGCTTCCCATTCGCCATAGACCCTGGATAATTCAGCTTTCAGGTCGCTGTATTTCTTCAGGTCGGCATCGGCGGAGGGTTTGGTGTAGAAATCCGGGTCGGCCATTTTGTCTTCCCACTTTTTGAGGTCGGCTTCCAGTTCGGCTATGCGTCTTTCGTGCTTTTGAACGCTGCGTTCCAGTTGTTTGCGTTCTTCTCCGTTCAGGGAAGGGGGCGCCGCGGCGGCAGCAGCGGCGGCGGCCTGCTGGTTCAGGGTGGAGCGCTTTTCAATCTCGCGCATATTGTCTACCTGGCGTTTTTCCAGGAAGTAGTTCACATCGCCTAAGTATTCCTTCAAATGGCCGTCGCGGAACTCGATGGTGCGCGTGGTCATGTCGGAGAGGAATTCACGGTCGTGACTCACGATCAGCAGGGTGCCGTTGTATTCCATCAGTGCCTGTTTCAACACGTCTTTCGACAGCATATCCAGGTGGTTGGTGGGCTCATCGAGCAGCAGCAGGTTGAACGGACGCAGCAGCATGCAGGCCAGGGCCAGTCGCGCGCGCTCGCCCCCGGAAAGGGCCGCTACTTTTTTATCCACGTCTTTACCGCTGAACAGGAAGGCTCCCAGGATGGCCCGCAATTTGGTGCGCATTTCTTCCGGGGAGTTTTGCTCCATGGTTTCCAGCAGGGTAAGCTTGGGGTTGAGCGTTTCTGCCTGATTTTGGGCGTAATAACCCACGCTCACGTTGTGCCCGAGGGTAATTTTCCCGGAGGTAGCCGGCTCCTGCCCGATCAGCATCTTGGCCAGCGTGGTTTTACCCTGTCCGTTCTGACCCACAAAGGCTACCCGTTCGCCGCGCAGCATTTGGAAATCTACCTGGTCGAGTACGGTCAGGGCGCCATATTTTTTGCTCACGGCTTCGGCCTTGGCCACTACTTCGCCGCTGCGGGGCGCATCCGGGAATCGGAGTCGCATGGTGGCGGTATCCACATCGTCGATCTCGATGCGGTCCATCTTGTCCAGCTGTTTTTGCATGGATTGGGCCATGCTCGTTTTGGAGGCTTTGGCCATAAACCGGGCAATGGTGCGCTCCCGGTCTGCAATCACACGCTGCTGGTTTTCGTAGGCATTTTGCATCTGTTCCCGACGGTCGGCGCTGAGTTCCACGTACTTGGAGTAGGGCGCTTTGTAATCGAGGATCTTGCCGAGGGAAATTTCCGCCGTACGGTTGGTCACGTTGTCCAGAAAACGACGGTCGTGACTAATCACGATCACCATGCCGGGGTAATTGAAGAGCCAGTTTTCGAGCCACAGAATACTCTCGATATCCAGGTGGTTGGTCGGCTCGTCGAGCAGCAGCAAATCCGGGCGGCGCAGCAGCATTTTGGCCAGTTCGATACGCATCTGCCAGCCGCCGGAGAATTCGTCGGTGAGGCGTCTCATATCGCCGGCAGCAAAGCCCAGGCCGGCCAGCACTTTCTCGGCATCCGCCTCGCTGGTGGCGCTGCCCATGTGGTGCAGGTGCTCCGTGATATCGCTCATTTGCTCAATGAGCTTGTTGTACTCGTCTGATTCGTAATCGTCACGCAGCGCTAATTGCTCGCTTACATGGTGCAATTCTTTCTCCAGCTCCAGGATTTCGGAAAAAGCCGTCATGGTTTCATCAATAACGGTTTTGCCTTTGGGCAGGAGCATATCCTGGTGCAGGTAGCCCTGTGTGAAGTGTCCGGGCACCACCACATCGCCCTCATGCGGCGTCATTTCGCCGGCAATGATCTTGAGCAGAGTGGATTTGCCGGCGCCGTTCCGGCCTACCAAACCCACGCGTTCGCCGGGTTTGAGTACAAAATTGACACGGTCGAGCAGGATGCGGTCGCCGTATTGGACGTAGATATTGGAGAGGGATAGCATAACGGGGCGCAAAGGTACTCCTTTTTGCCCGCTTTTGTGGGGTTGGTGTAACGAACTGCGTAATTCTTTACCCGAAAAGGGCGCCCTGGCCGGCGAGTTCTTCTTCCATAAAGGGAGAAGCGGCTTCTGTAGTGGCTACGGCGGTCGGTTCGTCGGGCAGCAGACGCTTCACAATGCGCAGCTGATGCGTGTACCGGTTTTGTTCTTTATTGAAAATACCGAAGTGATCCAGCTTGTCAATCCGCACCTCGCCACTGGCGTGGATGATGTGGCATTCGGGCAAAATTATGCCCACATGGGTCACCTGCCCTTTGCCGTTGTCGAAAAAAGCCAGATCTCCTGACTGGCATTCCTCCATAAAATCGATCAGGCGGCCCTGCGTAACCTGT
>JADZFI010000406.1 GCA_020850025.1 Saprospiraceae bacterium | reverse complement strand
GCAGGACGAGGCCATTGCACCAGCCTCCACCCACAGCGACCATCTGGTTCGTTTGCTGGCCGAAATGCAATATCTGCAACGCACTTATCCGGATGCCAAGTGGTGAGTTTTTTTACCGCGGAGGCGCAGAGACGCAGAGTATACACCCCTCCGCGCCTCTCCGCCTCTGCGGTTAAAAAACAACCTCCCCGCCTCCGCGGAAAAAAAACACTCTCACCATGGTAACCACACTTTCAGGCATAGAAGAACTGGTTTGGGAACGACTCTCGCTCATCCCCGACCCGGAAATTCCGGTCATCAGCATTCTGGAACTTGGGATTGTCCGGGATGTCCATTACGATGGTGAAATGCTCGAAATCGTCATCACACCCACCTACACCGGCTGCCCGGCTCTAAACCTGTTCGTCGCTGAAATAAAAGCAGCCATGCACGATCAGGGTTTCGACCAACTGAAGATAACCACGGTGTACTCCCCCGCCTGGACCACAGATTTGATCAGTCCGGAAGCCAAGGCCAAACTCAAACGGTATGGGATTGCTCCGCCGGTGAAAGACGCAGCCAATGACGATCCCTTTGCCCCGGCTCCGAATATCCCCTGCCCTCGCTGCGACTCGCACAAAACCACCCTGGTGAGTCAGTTCGGCGCTACTGCCTGTAAATCGCTCTACACCTGCAACGATTGCAAAGAGCCGTTTGAGTATTTCAAGCATTTTTGAGGAGGGGGTACCTATTTTTAGTTGTTTTGCCGCGATGCGGCAGGGGGATATCGTCCTGTCGCCAGAGCTACCAGTGTCGAGGTGCTATGCCCCGAGGCGCAGCGCCTGGGATATCAAAAAATCTGAATTACCCTACTCACTATCATGATGTGGGTACTCAGGAGCCCTAAAGGTCTGTGTTATAAATCACTCAAATCATCAAAATCACTTTAATCACAGTATACCTTTGCCCCATGACAGCTTTAGAAATCGTACAACAATATTACGCGGCCTTCAACCGGCAGGATTGGGAAGGCATGCTGGCGTTTTTGTCAGACAACATTCGCCACGAAGTAAATCAGGGCGATCCCCGCATTGGCAAAGACCTTTACCGCGCTTTTCTGCAGCACATGGATGAATGTTACGCAGAAACCCTCACAGATATGGTCTTTTTCACCGAGCCCGACGGAAAGCGGGTGGCCGTGGAATTCACCGTTAACGGTATTTACAAAAAAACAGACGGCGATCTGGTGCCGGCCAATGGTCAGCAATATGTGTTGCCTGCCGGGGCTTTCCTGGAAGTGCACAACGGGAAGATCACCCGCGTAACCACCTATTACAACCTCCCGCTCTGGATCAAACTGGTGTCGGCCTGATATGGACTTGCGTTTCGAAAAATATCGGGGGGCAGCCATACGGAACGTGTTTGTGCCTCTGGCCGAATTGCGCATCCGGGTGTTTCGGGATTTCCCCTATCTCTACGAAGGTACGCTGGACTACGAACTGGAATACCTGAAGACCTACGCGCAATCTGACCGGGCATTATTGTTTGCCGTTTACGACGGGGAAAAAATGGTGGGAGCTACCACCTGTATCCCCTTAGCAGATGAAACGCCGGAGGTTCAGGAGCCCTTTCTCAAAGCAGGGTACAATATTGCAGAAGTGTTTTATTTCGGCGAGAGCATTTTGTTGCCGCAGTACCGCGGTCATGGCCTCGGGCATCGCTTTTTTGAGGAGCGGGAGGCACATGCTGCGTCGTTTGGCGCTTATCGTTACACCTGTTTTTGTGCCGTAGAGCGCCCGGATGATCATCCCTTGCGCCCGGCAGGATATCGTCCGTTGGATGACTTCTGGACGCAGAGAGGCTATCGGAAAGCGCCCGGTCTGGTGGCGCAATTTTCCTGGCCGGATGTGCATGAAACGGAGCCTACTGCCAAAAATATGATTTACTGGATGAAGCCGCTGCCATGAACGTTTCCATCGCCACCGCCCAATATCCGGTCACTTTCCAGCAGGATTTCGCCTCCTGGGCTGCACACACAGAAGCCTGGGTGCGGCAGGCTGCTACCTCAGGAGCTCAGCTGTTGCTTTTTCCGGAATATGGCTCCATGGAACTGGTGAGCCTGCTCCCTCCGGACCTTCGCGCCGATCTGCTGGGGCAGGTGCTTACCCTGGATGATTTCCGCGCTGATTTCTGTGCGGTATTTGCCGGCCTTGCCCGAAAATACCAATGTATTCTGGTGGCGCCCAGCTTCCCGGTGCAGGAATCGGGGAAGGTGGTAAACCGTTGTTTTGTTTTTGGGAAAAATGGCGCTGTGGCCTGGCAGGACAAGTTTTTCATGACCCGTTTTGAGCTGGAGGAGTGGAATGTGCAGGCAGGTGAGTCGGCGCTCACCGTGTTCGAGGCGGATTGGGGCGCCTTTGGCATCCAGATTTGTTACGATGTGGAATTTCCCATTGGCGCAGCCCTCCTGAGCGCTGCGGGCGCACAGGTTTTGCTGGCGCCGAGCTGCACCGAAACCTTGCGCGGCTCCACGCGGGTACACGTAGGCGCCCGGGCAAGAGCGCTGGAGCAACAGTTTTATACCGTAGTCAGTCCGCTCATCGGCAACGCACCCTGGTCGCCGGCCGTGGATATTAATTTTGGGCACAGCGCCTTTTACTCCACTCCGGATAAGTTGTTTCCGGAAGAGGGGATCCTGAAACAGGCGACTGCATTAAGCCCGGGCTGGTTGCATTGCAACCTGGATTTGGGATTAATTGAACAAATACGGGCAGACGGGCAGACACTTAATTTCAAGTCGCAAACGGGGATACGATATGGGTTGGAAGCTGGTGGATTTGAAGTGAGGAAGGTGGTTATGTGACACAACGGCACTAAGACACAAAGGGGTTATTTGGCTGTCGCCAAATAACCCCTTTCATCAGGTGGCCGCAGGCCACCGTTTCAAAACTTAGCGCCTTCGTGTCTTAGCGCCTTTGTGTCCCTCGTGCCTTTACAATAAAAGTTATCTTTCCAACACCATTCGCTCTGTTGGAGGTCCACTTGG
>JADZFI010000405.1 GCA_020850025.1 Saprospiraceae bacterium | reverse complement strand
TGGGTACAAACCAATCAAGGCAATCGTAGACCTGGGTTATCGGGGCCGGAAGAAAGTGAATAACACCATTATCCAAACACCAGCAATGCCACCCAATACGTCCCCACAAGAAAAAGCGCGGTTGCGAAAGGCCATGAGACGAAGAGCCGCCATCGAAGCCACGATTGGCCATCTGAAACGAGATCACAGACTAAACCGAAACTACTACAAAGGCATCGCCGGAGATCACTACAATGTGCTACTGGCTGCTGCAGCTGCGAACTTTGCCAGATGGATGCGTAAAGTCGGCAAGTTCTATCACCAAATTTTGGCTTGCTGCTATCGTCTGTGGTGGATGATAGGAAGGCTTAAACCAATATTAACCGCAATGACCCCGAAGCAAAATCCGATACCACGATGGTCTTTCGGGTGATTGGGGTTTTTAAGGGTTGACTAGTTATGGGCATTACGGAGATGAATACGGAAGGGTTGCCTCAGGGCATGTATTTTTACAGCATTGAGGCAAAAGGCGAGATGGTGCAGGTGGGGAAGCTGGTGAAGAGGTAGAGATTACCCTTTCCGATTATATGGGCGGAGTGCTTAATATGAGTCAGTCATTTCCTGCAGGCGTGCATTCTTATGCCTTCCCTTCCTTAAGCAGTCTCGCCAACGGTCCGCTCAATTATGCGGTAAGGATAGACAATGTAACCTATTCCGGCATATTGATCAAGTCATTGCCTTGATTTTAATCATTCTTTTCTCACCGATGAGGATGTCTTATAAGTCGCATTTTTAGTTCTACCGCAGAGGGAGGGAGACGCAGAGATTTTGATAATCAATGCTATACACCTCAGCGTCTCTCCGACTCTGCGGTAAAATTTATTTATGAGACAGCCTCATATTTCCAGGTTTCACTACATGAAAAATCTCTTAATACTTCTTTTTTCTTGCTGTTCTGCGCTTTTATCGGCCCAACAAATATGGTATGTAAACCAGGCAGCTGCGGGGGCCAATAACGGGGTGTCGTGGTCAGACGCCTTCACCAGTCTGCAAGCAGCGCTTTCTGTCGCACAGTATGGCGATCAGGTATGGGTGGCAAAGGGAACCTATCTGCCTACCCAGGATAATAACCGGGAAGTTTCGTTCAATCTTCCACAGGGTGTAAAGTTATATGGAGGCTTTGCCGGAACGGAAACGGCTCTGAATCAGCGGAATGTGCAGGTAAACGCGACTATTTTGAGTGGCGAGATTGGCGATCCCGCGGTATGGACGGATAACGTTTACCACGTATTAACCATGTAACGGTCAGACTCCAATACTGTGCTCGATGGATTTTCCATTATGCACGGGTATGGCAATGACGCCTTTTCCGGCTTTCCTCACGAATATGGAGGTGGTGTGTTGGTGGTAGCTGACCCGGATTGGCCTGTGGCAACGCCGGTTATAACCAATTGTCGCTTTGAGCGCAACCGCTCCGGTTCCGGAGGAGGGCTTGCCTGTATCGGGTATGAGGGAACAGTTTGTGCGCCCTCCATCAGCAATTGTGTCTTTATCCAAAACCGCTGCGGGTATTCGGGAGGAGGAGGGCTGTATAAACTTGGCCCAAACTTGCCGGATAAAGCCTTTCATGTAGACAACTGTCTGTTTGAAAAAAACCGAAGTTTTTATTTAGGCGGTGGAGCCTTGATTGAGGGGGCTTCTGATACGGTGCGGTTCACAAATTGTACTTTTCTTCGCGATACAGCTATTGAAGGGGGCGGACTGCTTTTCCTGACCGGGCCACGAAACATCAGATATGAAGTGGAGGATTGTCACTTTACCGCAAACTATGTGAATAGTGCTGCGGGTGGAGGGTTGGAGCAATTGTTAGGGGTTGACCCTTTTGTAGAAAAAATTGAGTTTGTTGTGCGAAAATGTCGATTCTTTTTAAACCGAAGCGGTATTGGAGGCAGTATAGCTTCTTATACCAGAACCGGGGTCCAGTTACACCGTGTTCAGGTAGAACAATGTAATTTTGAAAACAATAATACCCAAAATGGCGGGGCAGGCATCCTTATTCAAGGCGGCGGCGGCGTGTACACGGAGGCCTCGGTAGATCGCTGCATGTTTTTCGGCAACAAAACGGGCGCTTCCTCTGTGGCCGGAGCATTTTATCACAGAAGCTGGGGAGGCGACTTAATCAGGAGCCAAAGTACGATCACTAATTCCGTTTTTATGTTTAACGACGGAGCCATTGCTGCATTTGGAGGCAATCCGGGGATTAGCTATACCAGAGTGGTTAACTGCTCTTTCTACCAGAATGGGGCAATCCCCTTTGTACAATACTGGGGAACGGACAGTAATCCGGTGGATCTGGTGATGAAAATGCAAATTCTCAATTCCGTGATTTGGGAGCCTCAAACGGACGGGATACAACGGGTGTTCTACAACAATGATCCGGTAAATTTTACCGTGAATGATTACCTCATAGAGCACTCATTAATCCACCTCCCGGATTGCAGTTACAATGGCTTTGATCCCTGCGGGGATGGCATGGTATACGACACCTGGCCTGATTTTGTTGATCCTGAATTCGGAAATACGCTGGAAATGTGGTGGTGTTCGCCTGCTCAAAACACCGGAAGTAACATGGTTGCAGATACCTTCGGGCTGGTAAAGGACTACTGGGGCAATTCGCGTATTTTTGAGGATACGGTTGATATGGGAGCCTACGAAATTCAGACTTACTGTACCTCGGGCACAGGAACTGATGCCTTGGTTACACTGCCTGTCGGAATTCGGCTTTTAGGTAACCCCGTTTTGAAAGGCGAGCAGATAAAAGTGGAATTATTTGCGGTAATACAGGAAAATCTAAGGGTTCAGTTAACCGAAGCACAAGGTGGCGTAGTTTGGCAAGGTAGTGTGCATTGCACTGCATCCCAGCCTTCAGTTCTTAGCATTCCCTCTGATCGTTTAAATTCCGGTATCTATTATCTTCAGGTAATGGATAGGCAAGGAAGATCAAATACAGAGAAAGTGGTAGTTATGGAGTGAGGCAACCTCGGACATCCACCTCCGCCTAACTCCTTCCGCCAACGCCTCCGCCCCGCACCACACTCAGTTTGGATACCTGCGCTTTGCCGCTGTATTTGTTTTGCAGGCGCACAAAATAGATGCCTTCCTGCAGGGCGTTGACGTCGAAGTAGAAGGAGTTGGGGCCCGGCTGAACGGTTTCGTGGCGGGCTGCAATGAGGGTGCCGCCCAGGCTGTGCAGGGAGAGCAGGGCCTCGAAGGCTTCGCCGCGGTTTTCGTAAGACACCTCTGTGCTCATGTAGGCCGGGTTGGGGAACAAGCTCATGGGGCGGAAATTATCCACCACAATTTCAGCGCCGCCCCACTGGCAGTTGGGATCCACGCGGTGCTCTCTGGCCACCAGTTTCATTTTGTCGTAGCCGTCGAACATGGTTTGCTCCATCACAAAGGGGTTGGCGCCCAGCCAGTCCTGCAGCAGGGTGGCAAATACCTGACGGTAATCGAACTGCATGTCTTTAAGCTGGTTGTCGTTGGTCAGGTTATTCAGGTTCGGGTTGGTGCCCTGAACGCCGGGTTTTACATCCTTGCCAAAGACAATCATAGGCGCCAGGGTGCCGTGGTCGGTGCCGAAGGAACCGTTTTCCTTGGCGCAGCGCCCGAACTCGGAGAATGTGCAGCCCATGACATTATCGGCAATGCCCAGGCCCTGGAGGTCGTCGAGGAAGGTTTTAACCGCGTCCGACAAGGATTTCAGCAGGTTGGCATGTGAGCCAATGCTGGTGTCGCCGGAATCTACCTGCGCGCTGTGGGTATCGAATCCGCCGATCTGGCAGAGGAATATCTTGGTTTTGCAGCCGCCCTTGATCATCCGGGCCACTGTTTTGAGCTGTGCGCCCAGCGCTCCTCCCGGATACGTGCTGATGGAATTGGAGCCGGCGTTGAACACCTGGGTAATGCGGTTGGCGTACAGATTGATACTGCGTTCCACGCCCATGATGTACTCCAGTTCGTGCCCGTGATCGGTGTCCGGCACGTTCATAATGGGCGCTCCACCGATGGTTTGGATCAGCGAGAAGTAGCCGGCCGGATCCTGACCGCTCAGGTTGATGACATTCTGGTGTTCGGTCTCCGTATGGAAGCCGAGCGAGGTAAACGGATCCCCCACCTGAATACCGAGCGGGTCAACCATATCGGCCACCGGTTCGCCTTCAATGTGTGGGTAAAAGGCCTGTAACGCACGCCCCATCCAGCCTGAGCCGAGATTGTTCAGTGCCGCGGAGCCGCCTCCGCCGGAAAGCCAAAGGTCGGTTCCCTTAAAGTGGCTCTGGTTCATGCTTTGATAGCCGGCGGCCTGTACTACGGTGAGCCAACCGCGGTCGTACAAGTCCTTAAAGCCCGTCATGGCCGGGTGAAAACCTGCCTGATCTGCCGTGGGCAGGGTATTATCTATCGGAATATAAGCTCCGGCGCCGGAATCGTTAATTCTGGTGGTGGGTCGAAGCTGCGCATAGCGGTCGTAAAGCGCGGCCGGAATGATCATGTTCAGGCCGTCGTTGCCTCCTTTCAGCTGTATCAGCACCAGGGTGCGGTCCTGCACACTATCGCAAGTGGACAGAATTTCTGCCATCCTGGTATTGGCGAAGGGGCGCATGGAGAAGCCGTTGACGGCAAATGAGCTAACGCCGGCGGCCGGCAGCAGGCGGAGGAAATTTCTTCTTTTCATGTCAAAATCGAAATCAGCAGGCAATTTGGGGCGAAACCTTGAACGATTTGACGGTAAAAAGGCCTTTTGGCAAACAATTAAATAAAGCCTGCCGTAAAGGTTAAAAGAAGGACTGACATTATTTACGCCCCACGCTGATTTTTTTCCTCCAGGTCTTTCAGCAGGACCCTCAGTGCTCCGGCAGAAAATATGATCTCCAGCAAGGTAATGACCAACGAGCCCATTAACAGCAACAGGCTGATGGCGAACAGTATTTTAGCCCAAACCTGCCAGCCTTCATAGATAAAGTACATGGTGACCACGCAAAGCAGCATGCTTGCCACCCCGCAAACCTGCATCCAGCGGATCATATTCAATCGCCGCCTCAGGCTTCTTATTT
>JADZFI010000404.1 GCA_020850025.1 Saprospiraceae bacterium | reverse complement strand
TGAAAAGCGGAAAGTGTTTTCCTGAATACCGGGAAATTGGGAACAAAACCCTATCTTTGTGGTGCTTTTCGCCGTGGATGTTAAGCTTTTTAGTTCCCTCCGCCCCGAAAATTGAGTTCTTAGTTCCGTTAATCCGGAGCCTTTTCTTTCCAACATTTTGATTTTCAATGATTATTGAGCAAAACAAGGTAGTGGCAGTACACTACACTCTCAACGAAGGCACCGCAGAAGGGCAGCTCGTTGAATCTACACAGGGCGGTGCACCACTCGCTTTTATCTACGGTGTAGGCATGATGATTCCTGCTTTTGAAGCCAATCTTGCCGGACTCAAAACCGGCGATGCTTTTGCGTTCGGAATTCCGGCTGCAGAAGCCTACGGAGAATATGACGAGGCTGCTTTGGTAGAAGTTCCAAAGCAAATGTTTGAGCACGAGGGTAAAATTCCAGACGGGCTGCTCGAGGTGGGAAATGTACTTCCTCTACAGGACCAGGATGGCAATCGCCTCCAGGGAATGGTGGCCTGGGTTGGTCTTGATAAAGTAAAACTGGATTTCAACCACCCAATGGCAGGTGTAGACCTGTTCTTTACCGGCCATGTGGAGTCAGTTCGCGATGCAGATGCCGCTGAGCTGGAGCACGGCCACGTGCACGGTCCGGGCGGTCATCACCACTGATCTACTCCCAACCTTTAAGGAAACATGAGTCATCCCGATTTTTGGGGTGGCTCATGTTTCGTTTAGGGGCAATTTTAATTTAAGTTTGATATTTGTTGCTATATGTCAGATACAAACAAAGATCCGAACGCAAGCCAGCGGGTAGATATCCTTTCTCGCACCATTGTTGCCCTATTGATAGGCATTTTGATTGGCGCTGTTATTTCCCTGACCGGGTTGAGCGCGCTGGAGGATCATGTCATGGAAATGATCATTGGGTTTGTGGTGCTGGTGGTATTCATTTCTGCGATTTCCTTCGTTTTGGTTCTAAACAAGGAAAAAGTATTGCAAAAACTTTTCGGCGTTTCGGATACCGATTTGTCAGACGTAAAAGATCATGCGCAGCACTTGTTTCTGAATGCCTGGAACCGGCAGTTCCCGGAAGCGAAAGGTCATTTTGACGCATTATTTACCAAGGTATTTGCCTGGTATTCCTGGATGAGCTTCAGGCGCTGGATACTGATGGTATTTCAGATGTTGTTTGTTGGTTTTGGGGGCGTACTGGGCACGATGTTGTTGTATAACCAGAACAAGTTGCTTACGCAACAAAACATGCTGTTGCAAAGCCAGAATTACCGGCTTGATCAGCAAACCTATCTGCAGGAAGCCGATCGGCGAAGTTCACTGATTTTTTTGATGGGCAATTTGCTGGACGCCATGGACCGTGAGTTGAAAAACGATGTAGGTCAGCCCGGAGTGCGGGACTTGTCGCCTCAAATCATTGGTCGGGTAGTGGCATTAAGCAAGAGTTTGCGACCATACAGATACCTGGAAAGTGATTCGCTGGTAGCAAGGGAGTTGAGCCCGGAACGGGGGCAACTGCTGGTAAGTATTGTGAACAGCCAGATCGACAAACGCACCTTGCGACGGATTTTCCAGTTTTCCGATTTTTCTGCCGCCGATTTAAAGGGGGCTGTACTTTCCGGAGAATACCTGAGCGGGATCAACCTGAGCAGAGCCGATCTTTCCGGCGCTACCCTGGATGAAACGGATTTGAGCGAAGCTGATCTCAGCGGAGCCGACCTAACTGATGCCATCATGGCACGGGCTGTGGTGAAAGATGCGCGTTTCCGGCAATCCATTCTGAGAAGAGCTTATCTTGAATCGGCCGATTTGAGTAGGGCCAATTTTTATGGCGCTAAATTGCAGGAAGCTCAGCTCGTGGGCGCCAACCTGAAGCAAACGCACTTTACCGGCGCCGACCTTTCGGAAGCCAACCTTTCCGGAACCATATTCCCCAAAGCAAGGTTTGAACAGGTAACTATGGACAGCGTGGTGGTCAGTGAGTTCGACTGGTTATTGCGGCTGGACAGCATGGGGGCCGATACGATTAGGGGAATTCGCTATTTGCAGGCTAAATACCGCGTTGATTCGGTGCGCACCAACTTCGGTTTCGAATACATGCTGTTGAAAAAGCAATAGCCCTTAGAGCCATTGGTTGATGGCGAAAAACAACACCAGATATACCCAGAGTATGTCGAGAAAATGCCAGTAAATGGTGAGCAGGCGCAGCCCCAAACGTTTTTCCGGATCGGAGAAATAGACCAGTACAGTCACCGGATCCACCATGTATTTTTTTGCTGCGCGGTAGAATTGCACCAAAAAGGGAAGCCCTCCCAGAACGTGTGCCAGGTGAACAAAGGAAATCACATAAAGAAAGCCTGTGGTGGTGGAAGAATTCAGGTGCACATTCTGCTGAAAGAGCAGGTACCAGGCTATGGCCTGCATACCGGTAAAGAACACGGAGAACAGAATGGTAATCAGCAGGTTTTGTTGATATCCTTTTGTATTGTCGGCCAGATAACAGCGTTTGGCCTGCATCATCGTCCAACTGCTGGCCAGGAGAATCAAGGTATTGACTACAAAAAGAAGGGGCACCTGAACAGGCGGCACGGCATTGGTTACCCGAATGTAAACATAGGCGACAGTAAGTGCCAGGAACAAAAACGCGAGGCCGAACAACAGGATGAACAGCATCACATTTTTGGGGTGGAATAGAAATTCGTTCGCTTTGTTATCGTTGTTCATGGATCAGAAGGATATCAGCGCAATGGCTCCGAGGGCAAAACCGATACCGAGCCAATTAACGGGCGACAATTTTTCGTGAAACAACGTTACCGCGCCAATGGTTGTCAACAAAATGATGCCCACATTAGCCACCGGAAAAACAAAAGATCCCTCCAGTCCGCTGTTGAGCGCCCAAAGCATAAATACCATGGAGCCATAATTCGGGATTCCCAAAGCAATGCCCCCTGCCACATTTTTCCAATGCCATTGCAGGCGCTTCTTCCACCACCCAAACAGCGCGATCAGCAACCCCAGAGATCCGGCAGTAGCAAAAATGGTGATAATGAATGTCGGATCGGAAGTATCTGCCAGCCTTTCGTTTTGAACTTTTACCAGCAAAACCTCCAACAGTCCGGATAGCAGCCAGGTTAGTGCAGGTATCCAAAGCATTTTGCTCCCCGAACTGCTTGCTTTCTCCTGGGTAGAACGTTTGGGCCAGTTCACCAGAATGATGGATGCCAGCGCCAACAGGAATCCCAGGATTTTTACCCAGTTGGCCGATTCGCCGTAAGCCAGGATGGCAAAGGGAACCGTGAGCAAAATTGACATTTTCTGCATGATCTGGCCAATTGTCACCCCGAAGTGCCGAACCGTCAGCGACGCCAGATTGAAGCCACTGATAAAGATAAGGCCCAATATCAGGGCATAAGGCATCCAGGGTGTGTCGAAATGTTCCTTCTGAACCGGGAAATGCCCTAAATGTATCCACCCGCAAATGACACAGGTGGCGTAGTTGAAGAGAATGGCCTGAAACCCATCCACCCCCCAACGGGCGAACATTTTAAACAAGAACCCCAGTGCCACAGAACACAGCACCGTCAACATTAAAAACAACATGACAAAACAGCTTTAGCGACAAAGATACGCCGCCCTGCCATCGGCAGCCGCAAGCATAATATGGTAAATCGCAGATGCTAATGGCTGGATTGCAGTTTTTGGGGATTTGACACCGAAAAATCACTGATTAAAATATTCTCAAAAAAAATGATTTATTTTATACAATATACTTAGGTTAAATTTTACATTTGTGGCCTTTATGTTTCAAACATAAGAGATATTCCTTAATCATTAATAGTTCTTTTCCCGTTTGCTCATGGTATTAACTGCTACACCTTCGGTGTCGGTAATCGGCCTTGATATTCTCAATGCCTAACCGACCGGGAGGGGGTTGCTGGGTTGGAGGCTTTCAGGCCAACAACTCCCTCCACAAAAGTGTAGCACCATGGATTACTAAGCTAATCCCAACCGCAGAAATCTGGCTGTTTGGCATCATGGCCTTGAAAAGTTCGAGGACAGTTGCCAAACAGCCGCTATTTTTGCCGGAAAATTCCGGTTTTGACCCAGCGTTCCACTTCACGTACAGATGTTTTAAAGCTTGCCCGCCTGCGCGGCGAGCCTGAAATTTTTTATTCCATTCAGGGTGAAGGGAAAAGCATAGGTATTCCTTCTGTATTTGTACGCACTACCCTGTGTAATTTGCACTGTATCTGGTGCGATACCGATTACACCTGGAATTGGGAAGGCACCCGTTTTTCACATAAAAATGATGACAAACCCGGTTACCGGAAATTCTCCAAAAAGGAATGGATGGTGGAGTGCAACATTGACGCTGTTGCGGCGGCAGTAGCTGATTTTGCATGCGCTAACGTGATCCTTACCGGAGGAGAGCCTATGTTACAGCAGGCAGCATTGGTGCGGTTGATGGAGCAATTATGCGCACAATCAAAGGATTATCACTTTGAAGTAGAAACCAATGGCACGCTGCTTCCTTCGCCGGCGTTTGATCAGCAAATACACCAGTACAATGTTTCGCCGAAGCTGGAGAACAGCGGCAATCCTCAGAAGCTTAGGGAAAAATCCGGCCCACTCCGTTTTTTCGCCCGTTCGCCTAAAGCCAACTTCAACTTTGTGGTGGCCGAGCCTTCCGACCTTGAGGAGATTTTGTCAATGCTCCAGCAATATGCCATTCCTCCTGATCGCGTGTGGCTCATGCCGGAAGGCAGCACCCCGGCAGTTTTGAACAAAAGACGAAAATGGCTGGTAGAGATTTGCAAAAAACATGGCTTCCGATATTCCGATCGGATCCATGTTCAAATCTGGGGCGCAAAAAAGGGCGTCTAAATCCAATATGTGCTAATTTCACCGCAGACATTCACTTTCCTACAAATATTATGCAACTCGAACAAGCCAAACAATCTGCCCGGAAGCTTGGGCGGCGTTTACTTTGGATCATTTTCGGCCTCTTTTTGGCTTTCTGTATCGGATATTTTGTCTACAGTCAGTTGTCTTACTCTGATGGGTACCGTATGGGGCAACTGGTAAAGATTTCGCGGCGCGGGGTCATTTGGAAAACCCACGAGGGCACCCTGAATCTGTCTCCAACAGGTATCATGACGGCCTGGGATTTTTCA
>JADZFI010000403.1 GCA_020850025.1 Saprospiraceae bacterium | reverse complement strand
GCAGATAGTAGCAGTCGGGGTTGCAGGTAGTGTAATAAAAGCTATCGCATTGTCCGGTACAGGTACAGTCCGTATCAAAACAATCAATGAGTCCGTCGTTATCATCGTCCAGCCCATTGGTACAGTCCTCTACAGTTTGGCTGAAGAGTACCCAGGGCGCGAGGAAAAGGAGCGTTAAGACAAGCGTTTTTAGGGGTATTAACGGGCAATTGGTGTGTGTTTTCAAAGTCATAAGAGCTCGGGTTGGTTTTGTCTGGCGCAAAAACGACAAATCCAGCGCTTTAATCCACCTGACGAACCGATTAACAGTGTGTTTGTAATCCTCAGAGATCCGGACGGGTAGTTTTGGGGTATTTGGATTAAAGGTCTTGTTCTCAGATGGCCTGAATCAAATCGTATTGTGTTACCACATGCATACCGCCTGAGCGGTCGGTGGCAATAACGGCCGGAATTTCCTTGGAAATATACCGGTTTAACTGACTGATTGGCAAATCATCCTTTACTACCGGGAAAGCGTCTCCCATCACCTGTCGGAGTGGTTTTTCTGAGTTGTTCAATGGATTTTCCAGCAGAAAATGCAGCACCTGGGTTTCAGTGATTGATCCAACTACTTTATCACCATCCAATACTGGGAGCTGACTCAAATCGTGTGATTTCATCAGGTTGAAGGCAGAGCGTACAGCATCCGTTACCTGCACTCCAAAGAACCGCCGATCTTTTTTCCGGGCAATCAGATCGCTGATTTTCAGTTCATCCTCCAGAAAACCGCGTTCACGCATCCAGTCGTCGTTGTAAATTTTACCCACATAACGACTGCCATGGTCGTGAAATATGACTACCACTACATCGTCTTTTTTCAGTTTGCCACGGAGTTGCCACAATGCCCCCATTGCGCTGCCTGCAGAATACCCCAACAGGAGCCCTTCTTCGCGGGCCAATCGACGGGCCCATAAAGCGGCATCCTTGTCGGTTACTTTTTCAAACTGGTTGATCAGGCTGAAATCCACGTTTTCCGGAAGTATGTCTTCGCCGATTCCTTCTGTGATGTAGGGATAGATTTCTTTCGGATCGAAGATGCCGGTTTCATGGTATTTTTTAAATACAGAACCATATACATCCGCCCCCCACACTTGTATATTTGGATTTTTCTCCTTGAGGTATTTGGCGGTGCCGCTCACGGGTCCTCCCGTTCCCACGCCCACTACAAGATGGGTTATTTTGCCATCTGTCTGGTCCCAGATTTCCGGTCCGGTGCTTTCATAATGCGCCTGCCGGTTGGAAAGATTATCGTACTGATTGCACCAGAAGGAGTTGGGGATTTCGGTGCTCAATCTTTTGGCCACAGCATAATAGGACCGTGGATCATCAGGCTCCACATTGGTGGGGCAAACGATCACTTCTGCGCCCAAGGCCTTAAGCATATCCGCCTTCTCTTTGCTTTGTTTATCGGTGGTGGTGAATATACAGCGATATCCACGCACACAACCTACCAGAGCCAGGCCCATACCGGTATTACCGGAGGTACATTCAATGATGGTTCCACCTGGTTTTAAGTCGCCACGGGCTTCGGCATCGTCAATCATTTTGACGGCCATGCGGTCTTTGATGCTGTGCCCCGGATTGAAGGTTTCCACCTTAGCAAGGACCAGGGAGGGAATATCGGAAGCCACTTTGTTGATTTTCACGAGCGGCGTATTGCCGATGGTTTCCAGGATGTTTTGGTAATATTTCATGTTTGTTTGCTCAATATTTTCTGGTACGTGCGTAGGCTTGAAATTTGGAGGCGTTCACTTTGTGCGCTGCAAAGGTTTCAGCAAACGTATGTGTGCCGGACTCATCCGGTTTTGCACAGAAGTACAGGTAATTGTGTTTTTGCGGATTCAACACGGCATCCAGGCTTGGGATAGAGGCCATGCTGATGGGGCCGGGCGGCAATCCCTTGTACACATAGGTGTTGTAGGGCGAATCAAAAGAGGTATGATAATCAGTTACCCGGCGGGTAGTAAAATCTCTGGTAGCGAACACGGAGGTTGGATCGGCCTGGAGTTTCATGCCAATTTTGAGGCGATTCAGGTAAACGCCTGCGATGGTGGGCTTTTCACTTACCGCATTGGTTTCGCGTTCAACAATAGAAGCCAGGGTGTACACTTCTTTTTCTGTCAGGCCCTGGGCTTGGGCTTTGGCCCGGCGGTTATCCTTCTCCCAGAAATTGTTGTGTTCCTTGATCATTCGTTGCAAGAAAGCCTTTGCATCTGTATTCCAGTACATTTCATAGGTATTTGGAATAAAAGCGGTCATCAGCGTTTCTTCGTTATACCCGAGTTCCTGCAGGGAAGCAGGGTCTTTGAACATACGAATAAGTGTAAGAGAATCTGCTTCAATAAAGCGTGCAACCTTACCTGCCACCTCTTCCAGGAGTCGCTCATTGTTCAGCACCACTTTAACCGGCGCCTGCTCTCCGTTGCGCAGGTGTTGGATCAGCTGACGGTTCGTCCAACCCGGTTCTACTTTGAACCTTCCTGAACGCATCTTGTCTTTTCTGTATTTCATCTGTTCAGAAAGCCAGCGGAAGTTCACTTCATCCTTGATGAACCCGCCTTTTTTAAGGATAGCGACCACTTCATCAAAATCTGCACCTGTGGGAATGTGCACGTATGGATTTTCAAGCTTATCGGGAACGGAAGGGAGCCAAAAACCTTTGATCGGCTCCCAGGCAAAATAAGCGCCTATGGCCAGCGCGACAGCGGCGACAATGAGAATTTTTCTGAACATGGAGGATTTATTTTCGGCGATTTCCTGGTTTTTCAATGAGCCAGATTCATTTCGAAAGATGGAAGACAACATAGCTGCCAAATTGGTTGAATATTAGGGTGTAAAGGTAGTGACAGTCTGGAGTTTATAGCCTTGCCCTTTGTGTAATTCTTTTATCATTTGGCTGTAATCAGGGTTTGGTTAATCCAGGATTGTGCTTGTTCCAATAAATAGCCGGCATCCGTATGTGTCATGGCATTTCCATACACTACGGATACCCGAATTTCCGGCTCCACAAAACGTTTGGCAGCATGAGCCAGGAAGGTCGTTTTGCCCACCCAGAAATCGGCAGGATCCGGAAAGCAGATGACTGCCGGCACTACCGGAATGCCGTTTTGAGCAGCCATTTTGAAGCCTCCTTTTTTAAAGGGCAATGTATCAGGGCGGGAGGAGGTGGTACCCTCAGGAAAAATCAGCACCGGAAAGCCAGACTGTATTTTGTCGATCATTTGTTTCAGCGTTCCGACTCTGCTTCCTGTTTCTTCTCTTTTGAGGTAAAGAATTCCGGCCATAGCCGCTCCTTTACCGATTAACGGCCATTTGGCCAGTTCTGCCTTCGCAACCGGGAAAACATCAACATCCTGTAAAATCAGAATTGGATCGAGGTAAGAGCGGTGATTGGCAACCAAAAGGCAGGGGCCCTCGGGTATGGTTCCGCTGACCGTTAGTTTCACCCCAATGGCAGGTAGTAATCGCCGGGCCCATTTTCTTCTGATACGCATGGAGCGCCTTATATCCTTTCCAAACAACCAGTTTCCAAGGCCAATTTGCAGCACAATCCAGGCAGTGTACAGACCGAAAAACAGGAATCGATATATGGCGCGCAGGATTTTCACGTGGCAATATTGATGCTTTTGAAGCGATTACTGCTAAAAAAAAAGGTGTTTGCTTGGGCAAACACCTTTTATATCGGTTGAGAGGATTGGAAAATCATGCTTGAGCAACCTGCAATTGTTCTTTGAGTTCCTGAAATTGAATATCCAGGTGGGAAGCATCGTACACACATTCGCCGTTTAGGATCAACAACACCTGGGGTGATTCGTGATGCACCTGAAACGTGTCGGCGACCTCCATTGATACAGGTCGGTTAACAATAACATCCAGGAAGTATGTTTCCATCTCTTCCGGCTTGAATGTCCAATCGTCTTCCAGGCGATACAGCGCGATGTTGCAGATATTACAGCGGTGACTGTGTTTGTAAATCAGGCAAGGTTTTTCAAAGGACATTTGCCGGATTTGCTCAATTTGCTCCTGAGCTTCCAGTTTTTTCCAGGTTATGGCCATATTATTTACAGGTCAGCGCCCGGGCATCCGTAGCCTCTGTGGCAGGATTCGAGAATGAAAAGTGCCGCAAAGAATGCAAGCGCTAGGAATTTTTGCCAATTTTTCATGATGAATTTACTTTGTTTCTGTGAGAATGTCGTTGGTTCCAATAAACGGCAGAGTTTATTGCTTATTGTTACAAAGGGCGTGCCACCCTTAAATTCGGCGCAAAATTAGTCAAAATTTAATTTCGCAAAATTTTTATCCAAACGGCAGGCCAAATAACACCACACGCAGGATAATATTTTAAGGATTGCACTTTTTCGCTCAATAGATACGGCAGTTGTTTATCCGATGGCAGCTTTCACGAATGCTACAAATAGCGGATGCGGGTTTTCTACCGTACTTTTTAGCTCCGGGTGAAACTGAACGCCAACAAACCAGCGATGTTCAGGCAATTCTACAATTTCGACCAAATTTGTTTCCGGGTTGGTACCTGAAGCCACCAGTCCGGCCTTCTCGAAATCTACCAGGTATTTGTTGTTAAACTCCCAGCGGAGGCGATGGCGCTCACTGATAATGGTGGAGTTATAGGCTTCAAAGGCACGGGATTTTTTTCTGATGGAACACTCGTAGGCGCCCAAACGCATGGTGCCTCCTTTTTGAGTGATGTTCTTTTGGTCTTCCATCATGTCAATCACAGGATCAGGAGTGGCAGGATTAACCTCCGTGCTGGCAGCCTCCTTGAGCCCCAGGACATTCCGGGCAAATTCCACACATGCTGTTTGCATGCCCAGGCATATACCGAAGAAAGGCACATTGTTTTCTCTGGCATACCGGATGGCAGAAAGCTTTCCTTCAATGCCGCGCTCACCAAATCCCGGAGCTACCAGAATGCCGTTCAAGCCGGACAGGGTTTTGCTTACATCCTTGTAACTGCCTTCCAGATCTTCGGCGTGAATGGGGTGTACGCGCACCTTGCACTCATTCACAGCGCCGGCATGTACAAACGCTTCATAGATAGATTTATAGGCATCTGGAAGCTCGTTGTACTTGCCGATCAGGCCTATTTTCACTTCATGCAACGGATTTTTCAGTTTGCCGAGAAAGTTCTTCCAGGACGTCAGGTTTGGCTCCTTGGTGTCCTTAAGATGTAGCTTGGAAATGACCACGGAGTCCAGTCGTTCTTTCAGCAACAGCAATGGTACATCGTAGATGGTTTCTGCATCAATCATCTCTATGACGGAGGATGTTTCCACATTGCAGAATTGTGCCATTTTCCGGCGGATGTCAATACTCAGGGGATGTTCTGTACGACAAGCCAGGATATCCGGCTGAACGCCCAAACTCAACAGTTCCTTTACCGAATGTTGAGTAGGTTTGGTCTTCAGCTCTTTGGCCGCATTCAAAAAAGGAACCAGGGTAAGATGAATCACCAGGGAATGCTCTCTGCCAAGTTCCCAGCGCAGCTGTCGAACCGACTCCACGTATGGGAGCGATTCAATATCGCCAACGGTTCCGCCCAGTTCGGTGAGGACAATGTCGTACTGCCCGGTTTGCCCCAGGAGCAGCATCCGCCTTTTTATCTCATCCGTAATGTGCGGAATGACCTGAACTGTCTTACCGAGATAGGCTCCGGCGCGCTCCTGGTCAATGACCGTTTGGTAGATCCTGCCGGTGGTAACGTTGTTGGCCTGTGAGGTTGGCGTATTTAAAAAACG
>JADZFI010000402.1 GCA_020850025.1 Saprospiraceae bacterium | reverse complement strand
GCATGACCTCTTTCGGCAATCAAACAGATGGTTTGTTTTACAAACGAATGGTTCAGAGGATACCAGCAATTACTCCCTTTTGGGCGTTCGCCAAGAAAATTGAACTGAACGGTGTGCCCGTGAGCCTCAAAAAGTTGAAGCCATTCCTTAAATACATCAAATGGATCTTTTGACCCTGCTGGGTATCTTAGCCAATACCTGAACTCCTTCACATCTTTCCGCTTAAACAATGCCCCCGCCATAGTTTTAAGCCGGTCGGAGGTTTTCCACCACAAACGTGGGTGATCCACGTCACAAGTGAATGCCCAACGGAATGGCCGTTCCTTGCGAGCACCATTCCATCCGAGCGACTTAAGTTTTCTCCAAAGCCATTCCGCACACTCATTCACTACAGGTCGATCCAACAATCCGTTTTTAAAAGCCCAGGATGCACTGGCCGGGAATCGCCCGTGAACATCCTTTTCAGTTGATCTGTATTCTTCAAGCCGGCTTAACATGAAGAAGCCAAAAGCAAACAGATCAAAAGACGGAATAAAATCAGGCGTATCCTCCAGATAGTAAGTCCATTCCGTTGTTGGAGAGAGCTGTGAAAAGGTGTCAGGAATCAATATTTCGTGGCCATTGGGCAGCACCAAAGCATGATGCCGGGAAGGCACATACTCCACCTGGTACGATACTTCCAGTATTTCGCCCAGCAATACATGGAAAATGTATTCTTTTTCTGGTATTGCATCCGGGTTGGTGCGAATCAACAGGGTCATAGTGCAAAATCAGGAACCAAATTTACAATTCCAACACTTTGGCGGCAATGGTTTCTCCGACTGCCAGAGAAGCTGTAGCTGCCGGACTTGGCGCATTACAGACGTTCACGATACCCGGTCTGGATAGAATAAGAAAATCATCCAGCAAATTCCCTTCCCGGTCACAAGCCATGGCGCGAACGCCTGAACGACCGGGCGCCAGATCATCCGGGCCGATATCAGGGATGAGTCGTTTTAACGCCTTCACAAAATGATTTTTTGAGTAGCTTCTCTGCATTTCTGCCCAACCGTCGCGCCAATATTTCCGGGCTATTTTTCGGAATCCCGGATAGGTCAATGTTTCTGCCAGCTCTTTAAGGTGAATGTCCCAGCGCGAATACCCTTCTCTCTGAAAAGCAAGTACTGCATTTGGACCCGCTTCTATTCCCCCTTGAATCATCCTGGTAAAATGTACCCCCAGAAATGGGAAACTGGGATTAGGAACCGGATAAATTAAATTGCGCACCAGAGGCTGTGCTTCAGGCTTCAGGTCGTAAAACTCGCCTCGAAAAGGCAGAATCTGAACGCTGGGGTCAACGCCACTCAGCCTGGCAACATGATCGGAATACAAACCTGTGCAATTGACAAATATCCTGGTATTAAAACTTGACTCAGCCAAAACCAGAATGCCGTCTTTTTGCTCCCTGATTTCCCTGACGGGCTCATTGAAGTGCAGTGTTCCACCATTTTGTTCAAAAAGTTTAGCATACTTCCGGGTAACCTGCCCATAATCTATGATGCCGGCCTGAGGCACCCAAACGGCTTCAGTGGCCCGAACATGGGGTTCAATTTCTCTGGTTTCAGCGGCACTGAGCTTGCGCAGCCCCTTAAGACCGTTCTGAAGACCCCGCTGATATATTTGTTCTAGCGCCCCTGTTTCCTCCGGTGTTACCGCAACAATGACTTTTCCACAAATATCATGTGGAATGTTGTGTTCCTCACAAAAAGCCAGCAGCAATTGGTATCCCCTCCGACAATTGGTGGCGCGAAGACTTCCCGGGCGGTAGTAAATGCCGGAATGAATAACACCGCTGTTTCGACTGCTTTGATGCACAGCAGCTGCATTTTCCTTGTCCAGGACAGCGATCTTCCAATCAGGCCTGCGCTTTTGAAGCTGCAAAGCTGTTGCCAGACCAACAATCCCTGCCCCTGCTATAACGACGTCATAACGCATAGGGCGAAGGTAGCAGGTATTCAAAGTCGTTGCATTCATTTCAACGCAGTGAAGTGAATATATTTCTTCAATAGTATGTTAACCCGCACTCATTTGGCTTCCAACTGGCTACTTTTGCAGCGTTTTACACTATGACATCACCTGAAACATGCTTTGCATGACTTTTGACATGAAAAAAATAATTGCATCCCTGCCTGTCCTTCTTTGCCTTATGGCTTTGGCCTCTGCGCAAACCACCTCCAAAGTATACGAGTTCCGAAATGGACAATGGTATGATGGTCAAAGCTTTGCACCAGCCACATGGTATACCTCTAATGGCCTTCTGAGTAAAAAAGCTCCTGCCAGGGTGGACTCTGTAATTGACCTTGCAGGAAAGTATGTAATACCGCCATTTGGTGATGCTCATTGCTCCAGCGTTTCTGAAAATCCATCTGCATCCAATACGCTGAACATGTATATGGGCGAAGGCGTATTTTATCTTCAAATGGTGGGCAATACTCAGGAAGGACGCTCTGCCAGCACGCCATTGATGAATAAGCCCACTGCTCCGGATGCCACTTTTTCTAATGGTGTCATTACCTGTACCCTGGGATATCCATTCCTGGAATACGAAGGTCCGGCCAACAAAATCAAAAATCCCGCTCAATGGGGTGAAAAATATGCGGAGCTCAAGGGTAGCCAGAAAATGCTGGGAAATGGCTACTGGTTTATGGACAATAAAGAGGCCCTTGCTGCCAATTGGGACAAACTCAAAATGCAACGCCCCGATTTTATTTTCATTTACCTCCTGGACGTGGAGAATAACGGAGGCAAGGAAGGCAAAGGCTTGTCAGGTGAGGTAGCCAAAATGGTAAT
>JADZFI010000401.1 GCA_020850025.1 Saprospiraceae bacterium | reverse complement strand
GCCAAGCAGGAGGAGGAGGAGGGTAAAAAGAGTTTTTGTGTTCATGATCAGTGTAATTTTTGATTTGACGATAACAGTTATGCAAGTTGATCTCGGCCGAAATGCTTTTTGCGTTGCTCAAAGGTGTAGCGTCGGCTAAGGGCGGATCAAATCAAACTGACTGAACACGGCGTAAACTGGCCCCCAACGGGAAAAACTTGCGCCTGATCAAAACCACACAAAAGCAAAGGGCCGGGCATTTAGCCCGGCCCAAAGAAGTGTTCCGATATTATCACCAATTAACTTACCAAACAAAGGTGCCCACCGTTTCCCCGTATAAAGAGCCGGTTATCCACTTATCCCCTGCCTGAATATTAAAGGTTTTGAGTTGGTTGCTCTCGTTCAATACCAGCAACACGAACTTACCTTCAGGGGTGATAAAGGCCACATTGGGCAGTTCCGTGAGCAGGTTGCTGGAAACCCTTACCGAACCTGGCGGAACAAATTTGGATGCCTGGGCTATGATGTAATAGCTGACGTTTTTGGAAGACTTGCTGCCATCAATAGTGACGGCGCCTTTGCACTGCGTGCATCCTCCGGGGGTGTGCGGCTCGAAATTCGGATCATTGGCCAAATTCCATTCCAGTGCCACCCGGCTCCAGTTGCGCATGGTACCAATGATCACATTTTTCATGTGCCATTTCAAATCTGTATTGAACTGGCTCGTAGAGCCCGTCCATTGTTCTGTAAAATAAAGCCCCTTGTCCGGGTGCGCCGCGTGTACCTGCGACATGGCACTGACGTCGCCGGCGTATAAATGAAAAGCAGTTCCATGTACAAAGGGTTTTGCTGCAGGATCATCCAATATGGCTATCGGATAAGCCGGATTATCGCAATTGTGGTCCCAAATGATGATCTTCGTATCCAATCCCGCCTGCTGGAAGGCCGGCCCCAGATGATTCTTGATAAAATCCGCTTGCTGCAGGAACGACATCACCATGCTCGGGTTGTTGCCACCATGCTGGGGTTCGTTCTGAGGCGTAACGGCATCAATCCGGATACCCCTGGCGGCCATTGCCTGTATGTACTTCACAAAATAGCGGGAATAAACGCCGTAATACTCCGGCTTTAAGTTCCCACCTACGCTGCTGTTATTGGTTTTCATCCATTTGGGCGGACTCCATGGCGAAGCCATCAGGGTGAGATCCGGGCGTATGGCCAGAATTTCTTTCAGCACCGGAATGAGATACAGTGTGTCTCTCGACAAATTGAATTTCAACAGGTCAGGATCTGTCTGGCCGGATGGCAGGTCGTTGTAGCTGAACACCTCCGGATCAAGATCGGAGGCGCCCAGGCTGATGCGGATATAGCTCACGGCACTTCCCTGATCCGGTGCGCCGAAAAATTCTTTCAACAGAGTAGCCCGCTCCTGGGCGCCCATTTGGCTCAATAACAGGGCACTACCACCAGTAAGAGTGTACCCGAAGCCTTCCACCGTTTGAAACCGCTGACTGGAGTCAATGGCTATGGTTGGGAAACGATCGTCTTTGCCTTCGGCAAAATCAATGGTCTTGTTATACAACAGATTAACCGCATTACCAGAGGTGGTCC
This sequence comes from Saprospiraceae bacterium, assembly GCA_020850025.1. Classification (GTDB taxonomy): domain Bacteria; phylum Bacteroidota; class Bacteroidia; order Chitinophagales; family Saprospiraceae; genus M3007. The sequence goes on along the minus strand of JADZFI010000401.1, from coordinate 2,582 downwards.
AAACCTGAACAGGCAAGACCGGCGTCGGAACGGGCATCTCGTCCTCTGGCTTTGGTTTGCATCCCCAGAGATGCGCAAGCAGCAAAATGGCCAAAATCGGAGGCATGGGCAGGCTATTCTTGACGGAAGTGAGTGGCATGTGCATAGGTTTTACAGGATAAGCGTGGCTATGGAGTGCGGCAAACTGGTCAACTCCACTGCTCTATTCCCCAGATACATTCTGTATGGAATTTTTTCCCTGGTGGCGTTCATCACCACCACCGCAATACTGCCATCAGGGTTCAGGAATGCCGTGGTAAGCAATTGCGCTCTGCTGGATGAACTGATGATGCGCCGGGCGCCGGGCCGTATGAATTTGGAAAAATGCCCGATGTAATAGTAGGAGTTCATGTAATGCAGGCTCCCTTCTTTGGTTTTGGCATGTACAGGCGCAAAACAGAAATTTTTCACATGATTGGGCCCGCCGGTTTCGTCAAGAAGGATGTTCCAGTCGGTCCAGGCTACTGCTCCGTTGTTAAAATCATGAATCATGTTTTCGCCGTACTGCTCTCCCCATTGCCACTGGTCAAAAGTTTGCCAGGAAAAAGGATAGTTGCAGGCTTCGGTGAGCAACAAATGTTTGTCGGGGAACGATTCCTTTACGCGCTTCACATTCTCATACTGACGGCCGCCATTCCAGATTTCGTACCAGTGAAAACCGATGCCCCAAATGTATTTTGCGGCCTCCGGGTCACTTAGATAGGTGGAGGCACGCTGATAAAGCAGGTCGCGGTTGTGGTCCCAGGCAATGAGTTTCTTTTCTGAAAGGCCGTTTTTTTTCAGGGTGGGCCCCAGGTAATTTTTCACAAAATCACGCTCCTCCTCTGCTGTGTAGATACAGGATTCCCAGGTTTGTTTGGCCATGGGCTCATTTTGTACCGACAAGCCCCAAACCGGTATGCCGGCCTTTTCGTAGGCTTGAATGAACTTTACGTAGTAATTCGCCCAGGGCTGATAGGCCTCAGGCTTGAGTTTGCCTCCCTGAAGCATGTTGTTGTTGTCTTTCATCCATGCCGGCGGACTCCAGGGGCTCACAAAAAGGGGCAATTTACCACCTGCTGCCTCTATAGCCTTTCGGATAAGTGGAATCTTGTACTTCTGGTCGTGCCCAATGTCGAAGGATGCCAGGGCGAAATCACCCTCCTTTACATAGGTGTACATATCGCTGGAAAAGTCGCAGCTGTTAATGTTCGTACGGCCTAAGGTGTATCCGATGCCCTTTGCCGGATCGAAGTATGCCTGCAGCAGTTCAGTTTGTTTGGCGGCCGGCAATTTGGCAAATGTTTCGGCAGCGGCATCCGTAAGCGCACCGCCGATGCCCAGCAAGGTTTGAAACTGTTGGGAAGGATCCACGAATACGCAGGCCTGATCTTCAAAAGGCTGGCCAAAAGGCGCAAATGTCAGCTGTGCCGTGGGTGTGAGGCGCAAACTGGTGCTGTCGGCGGTGGTAAATACCCGCACCGTTTTCCTGGATAACAGGTTGACAGATTCTGATGACTGCTGCATGGTTTTTTGATTACAGGCACTCCCTGTAAGGAGCAATACGACCCAGAAGTAGGATTTCATCATATGTATGGCTGATGATGCCTCAGCGCTTTTTTGTTGATGGATATTTAATTTCTGCCCAAACCGGCAGGTGATCGGAAGGATAGCGCAGGTTTTTGGAGTCGCTAAGCACCCCATGCTTTACCACTACCCAATGTTTTTGGGGGGAGAGAAATATATAGTCGATACGTTTTTGCACCGGCTCCTCAAATTTGAACCCGTTAAAGGTCCCCTCCGGTCCAAATGGCCGCCCCGCACAAACCTCCCTGGAGTCCTCCATTTCCAACTTAACCGCCTGAATGATATCCGAATCAGGCAACGCATTGAAATCGCCCATCAGAATCACGGGATAATCCCTGGTATTCAGGATTTTAATGCGGTTCAAAATTAATGCGACGCCGTTTTTCCTGGCCAACTCGCCCATGTGATCAAGATGGGTATTCAGCACCCAAAAATGCCTGCGGTCACTTTTATCCTGAAGTAATACGGCAGTACACACCCTCAGGCAGGCCGCATCCCAACCAATTGAAACAGAATCTGGGGTGGGAGAAAGCCAAAAAGTCTGGCTCTGCAACAGCCTGAATCTTTCCTTTTTGAAGAAAATATGGGTGGATTCTCCCCTACCCTGCCCTTCACGCCCCTGACCTTCAGACTGATACGCTGAAAGTTTGTTTTGCAGGAAAGACACCTGCTGCGGCAATCCTTCCTGAATACCCAGAATATCAGGCTCATAAAACAGTACCTGATCGCTCAGCCATTCGCGACGATGTTCCCAGGCGTTTTCGCCATCTGAAGCTACCTCCAGGCGAATGTTGTAGGTCATCACCTTAATGGTCTGTGCATCAACAGATCCTGTGAACATCAGCGCCAGCGCGCAAATCGTTAGGTATAATTGGACGATGGACATTGGACGATGGACGTTGGACGTTGGACGATGGACGTTGGACGATGGACATTGGACGATGGACGTTGGACGATGGACGTTGGACTGTTGGACG
>JADZFI010000400.1 GCA_020850025.1 Saprospiraceae bacterium | reverse complement strand
GATAAATATTTCGGTAAAATGATCTGCTCCGGTAAGAGTTCTGCCTGTTTCATCATCATAGATAACCAGTACGCGACGTTGATCGTGCCAACGTTCCCATGCATAATTGATTTCCGCTAATACAACATTGCTCAGCTTCGGCTTGGTTGAAAACAACACGAAATAGTCCGCGATATTTATCCGCCTTTGGGTTTCGGATGTAATACCATTGTTGTTTTGAAACCGATCCGGGAGCAACATTTGAAATCCGTTAACCCCGCCAAGTGTATGCAATCGCATAGCCAAGGTTTCCTCCGATTCAACGGATGGATTGTAGGATATAAAAACCGTTGGAAGTCTCATGAGCTACTTTTTTTCAAAGTTACATTTTTTTTGTGATTCTACAACCACGTGCCTCAAATCAACAAAATAATCCCCCCCTACACCTCCCTCAACCCCAATTCCCGCAAATACGCATTGTGCGTAGCCCGGGCCTCCGCGATGTCTTTCTCCAGCTGTACCAGGTTGTCATGTACCTCTCCAAGGTATATACTTTCCTCGTCTTGCGACGTGCTCACGTACCGCGATATGTTCAGGTTGAATTCGTTTTGCTCAATTTCCTCCATGCTCACCCTGCGGGAGTAGCGCGCTTCTTCACTGCGACTTTTGTAGGTGTCAATGATCTTTTCAATGTGCTCGGGAAGCAGGTTGTTTTGGCGCTTTCCTTTCTCAAAATGATCTACCGCGTTGATAAACAACACATCGTCGCTTTTCTTGCACTTCTTGATGACCAAAATACAAACCGGAATGCCCGTGGAAAAAAACAGGTTGGCCGGAAGCCCGATGACGGTGTCTATGTTGCCGTCCTGCAATAGTTTGGTGCGGATGCGCTCTTCCGCGCCGCCTCTGAACAACACGCCATGGGGTAAAATGATGGCCATGGTGCCGCTATCGCTCAAAAAATGCAAGCCGTGGAGCAAAAAGGCAAAATCTGCCGCCGATTTGGGCGCCAGGCCATGGCTCTTGAAACGGAAATCCTCGCCCATAGCCTCCGAAGGCTCCCAACGATAGCTGAATGGCGGATTGGCTACAATGGCGTCGAATTCCAGCTTTTTGGCCGGGTTGATCTCGTTCAGGATCTCCCAGTCGTTGAGCAGGGTGTCGCCGTGGTGGATGTCGAACTCGGTGTCTTTTACGCCGTGCAGCAACATGTTCATGCGGGCCAGGTTGTAGGTGGTGATGTTCTTTTCCTGCCCGAATATCTTGCCGATGGTGCCGCCTGCCTCCGCCATTTTTTTGCGCACATTGAGCAGCAAGGACCCCGACCCGCAGGCAAAATCCAGCACGCGCTCTATCTTCTTCTTCTCGCCCTTGCCGGGGTCCTGACTGTCGAGCGTTACAATGGCGGAAAGGATATCCGAAATGCGTTGCGGGGTGTAGAACTCCCCGGCTTTCTTGCCCGAACCTGCCGCAAATTGCCCGATCAGGTATTCGTAAGCATCGCCCAGGACGTCGGTATCGGTGGAAAACTTGCTGATGCCCTCGGCAATTTTCTGGATAATGGTGCACAGCTTTTTGTTGCGCTCCTCGTAGCCCCGGCCCAGTTTTTCAGAATCCAGGTTGATCTCGGAAAAAAAGCCCTTAAAGGTGCTTTCAAACGACTGGTTCTCAATGTATTTAAACCCCTGCTGCAAGGTGCGAAGCAGCTCTTTGCTCTGTGTTTTGGCCAGCTCGGCAATGCTTTTCCAGAGGTAGTCCGGCTCTATGACGTAATGCACTTTCCGGCGCATCTGTTTCTCGAACTCCGGCACATCTTCCTGGTTTTGGGCGTACCAAACGGCCAGGGGCGTGCGCTTGTCGGTTTCGTTCAGCTCCGGATAATCCTTGCCCAATTCCTTTTTGGCCGCCGTCTCGTAGTTGTCGGAGAGGTAGCGCAGGAACAGGAAGGATAACATGTAATCGCGAAAATCGTCGGCATTCATAGCGCCGCGCAATTCGTCTGCGATTTTCCAAAGGGTATTACCGAGTTGTTGGTTGGGTGTGCTCATGGGTTATGGACGGTGGACGGTGTATGATCGAAATATGATACGGAATATTATGATTCGAAATATGAAGGGCGTACACCCTTCGCTAGCGTACATCGCCCCTTCAGGGCTAGTGGTAGCCCTGAAGGGGCGGCGTATGCTAGCGGTGGGTGTACGCCCACCGGGCACGGACGCGGGGTGTGCGCCAACCGGGAACGGACGCCCGCGGTGTACGCCAACCGGGAACGTATCGGCATGCACGCCCACCGGATGCTCAATCCCACACATAACGTTCATCATATTCGACATTGTATTTTTTGAGAAACGACCGGTACTCATCCTGAAACGTTTTTTTGTCATGGTGCGCATGCTGGTTGGCAATGTAGCCAATTACGGTGTCTATCTCCGACGGATTTACCGAAAACGCCCCGTATCCATCCTGCCAGTAAAAGGACTCGTATCCCTCGCCTTTGGTTTTTATCCATTTGGAGGAATGACTCTTCACCACTTCTACCAGCTTCATCAAGGCTATTTTTTTGGACAACATACACAGGATGTGCACATGATCCGTGTAGCCGCCTACTTTGATGACCTGACATTCCAACTGGTTGCAAAGGCCGCCCAAATACGCATGTAGCTCGGCCTCTACCGGAGGTTGTATGAGCGGCTGACGGTATTTGGTGCTGAACACAATGTGTACGTAGTTTTTGACTAATGATTGTCCCATAGGTAAATTGTCTGGACGGTGATTTTTGTGATTTGTCTGATGGGCTATGAGGTTACACGCTAATCATAATAATCAAAAAAATCACATAAATCACAGTTCAGACAACGGAAACAACCCCTGCAACAACCCCTGCTTGTGTCGCTTCAATGCCGCTAATTTCTTGCCCTGGGCCGAAATGAGATCGTCAACAGCGGAAAGGCAGGAGGCGATTTTTTGTTGTTCTTTGATAGTTGGTGGGTACCAAAATTTTGTCTTTTTTGCATTTTGGATTGTATATGTGCCAACTGTTGATTTAGATGTCTGATTTATTATTTGATTTTGAATATGGTCTGATTGAAAGCAATACTTAAAGTACGTTGAGTGTAACCCATTTCCAAGCTTAAACCATATTACATTGCCATCCTTAAAGTAAAACTTATCTATAGTTTGCACTTGATAGCTAATTCCTAAGGTTCCAACACCACTAACTAAAAAGTCGCCTTCAGTTGGAACGCCATAACTATCTGCTAATTCTTTATATAGTGCCTCTGAAATAAAAACTTCACTTTTAAATGCTTCATCTTTACTTAGTGATACTAACTCCCTTGTTCTGAAAAAAGGAATCCCATAACTTGTCCAATCTTCCTGTAATACACGTTTGCTCGATCCTACTGTGAAGTATTCTTCAATAAGCTTCTCCTCCCAATCCCCGCTCCCCACAAATTCCTCAAAGCGCAGCCTCGGCACACTCTCCCCGGCTTGCGGGAAAAGATTTTGCAGCAGCCCTTTTGTGTGCGTTTTCAGCAGCTCCAGCTTCTGGCTTTCGGCGCTAATGAGGGCGTCCAAAGAAGAGAGGCAGGCGGCGATTTTTTGTTGTTCGGGGAGTTCTTTAGGAAAAAAGATATTGATATTTGATAATCTTGTTGCTGAAATTCCGAGAACTTTTGCCCCTTGTGATTCTCTTTGGATTTGCCTTCTGATTCCATCATTTGAAAACAAATAGCCTCCAAACCCAATTACTATTTCAGGTCTTATTTGTCTTGCTAATAATGTATGCAAGCCCGGTAGCAATTTCTCATTATTAAGATTAACTACTTCAATACTTTTTCCTATATCCTTTAAATCTTCAGAAGCGTCAGCAAAAATCATGTCTCCCTCCTTGCAATAATTCTCATCTTTAAATTTATTTAGTGGAATTGATTCGTTTATAAAGGGTACGATCTCTTTTGACAAATCAAACAACGTGGCATATTTTGTATGAATATCACCGTAATGAATGTTTTTAACCTTTCCATTCACATAATTCAAGTCATCTCTAGAAAATGAATTTGTGGTAATAAAGCGATAGATTTTCCCTAAGTTCGTAAGATTCCATTCATCCCCCACAAACTCCGGAAACCGCAGCTTAGGTACCAAAGTATGTTCATTGTGCTTGCTCATCCTCGGACAGTGATTTATGTGATTTTTATGATGGGTATGATTTTGGGATTTGGGGTGGGGCTTTGCAAGGGCATGATTTAGGTATCATAGGCATTTAATCCGCTGATCTCTCTGCCCTCAGCCTGTTTGTGGAGCAGGGGTATCAGGTCTTTCATCAGGGCTTCTTCGCATCTGCTGCGTTCTTTCCAGCCAAGGTCCAGGGGGGCAAAAAGTTCGCTGAGTTTTTCGCCGTCAAAGATCATACGACTGATGATATCGGCACAAAATTGTTGCAGGGCGGCCGGTTCCAGGCCGTTTTGCTGCGCCAGCAGGGTGAGGGCTTTGGCGGTTTTTTCCGCCTTGAATTGCTGGTAGCCGTCTTTGATATCGTTTTCCGTGAGGCCCTTGCCCACCTCCAGGGTGTTGATGTAGTCGGTCATGTCTTCCCGCTCGTCCATCAGGTTGGCGCTGGAGCTCAGCATACCTATCAGCTGCTCGCGCGACATCTTTTGTTTCGCCGCGGGCGGGTTTTGGGTGTATTGGGCTATCAGGCCCATGATGTAATCGTAATCCACCACCGTAGAGGCAAACAGCACAAATTCAAAATCGAGCTGCTGAATGTTTTCAGGGGCATGGTCGCCTTCCCGCTGCTGAATGTCCTTGAGCTGTTTGGCCATTTCCAGATAAGAACTGCGGAAGGAGCGCAGCTGATCTTCGGGCATAAGCTCTTCCATTTGCGCTTTTTGCTCGTCGCTCAGGTCGGTGTATTGGTCGAGCTGCGTTTTGAGCCGCTGCACCTCCTTAAACCGGTTGATGAATTCCACACGGGCGGCATCGCCTTTGATGTTGTACACTTCCTGGGGCTCGGCCACCATGTTTTTGGATTCCATCCATTTTTCCATGGCTAGTACCGCCTCCTCATATTTGGCCATCACTTTCGGGGCAGGCTCCACCAGCCAGATTTCTTTGGCCCGGCCGGTATCCTCGCCGCTAAACAGGGCAATGGCCCGGTCTACTTCGGCTTGTTGCTGCCTGAAATCCAGAATATTGCCGTACGGCTTGGTGTCGTTCAGAATCCGGTTGGTGCGACTGAACGCCTGTATCAGTCCGTGGAATTTCAGGTTTTTATCCACATACAGCGTATTCAGGTATTTGGAGTCAAACCCCGTGAGCAGCATATCCACCACAATCACCAGATCCACCTTGTTTTGGTGCGGATAATCGGCATTGCTGAATTTCTGGTATTTGATGCGCTGCTGCACATCCTGATAATACAGGTCAAACTCGTTGATGCTGTGGTTGGTTTTGTATTGCCGGTTGTAGTCGGCCATAATGGCTTGCAGGGCCTGTTTCTTTTGTTCCGGATTTACCTTGGTGTCTTCCTTTTCCTGTTGCAGGTCTTCCTGCAAGTGCTGCACGTCTTTATTGCCCTCGGCGGGGGGCGAGAACACACAGGCAATGTTCAGCGCGCGGTAGTTTTCCTCCTCTGCCGCTCGTTTGGCTTGCAGGCTTTTGAACAGCTCGTAGTATTCAATGGCATCGTTGATGGAGGCCGTTGCCAGCACGGCATTGAAGCGCCGGGTATTGGTGGCGGCATCGTGTTTTTTGAGAATGGCATTGGCAACGGCCATTTTATGCGCTTCGCTGCCCAGGTTTAGCGGCTGTTCGGGTTTGAAATAGTCAATGTGGAAACGCAGCACATTCCGGTCGTCAATGGCATGCGTGATGGTGTAGGCGTGCAGTTGTTTCTCAAAAATGTCTTTGGTGGTGACAAAAGAGCCCACCGTGCCGTCCACTTGTTTGTAGGAGGCGTTGTCGTCGAAAATGGGCGTACCGGTAAACCCAAATAGCTGCGCATTGGGGAAAAACGCCTTGATGGCCTTGTGGTTTTCGCAAAACTGCGAGCTGTGGCACTCATCGAAAATGAACACGATGCGTTTGTTGCGCAGCGGCTGCAAGCGTTCCTGGTAGTTGTTCTTGTTGCCGGCGTCCAGGGCAAGGCCCAGTTTCTGGATGGTGGTTACAATCACCTTGTTGGCGTAGTCGTCGGATAGCAAGCGCCGTACCAGCGTTTCGGTGTTGGTATTTTCCTCCACGCAGCCTTCCTGGAATTTGTTGAATTCCTCGCGGGTTTGTCGGTCGAGATCCTTGCGGTCCACCACAAACAGGCATTTTTCAATATCCGGGTTGTCTTTCAGCAGCGTGGAAGCTTTGAAGGAGGTAAGGGTTTTTCCGCTGCCGGTGGTATGCCAGATGTAGCCGTTGCCGCGGTTTTGGTGAATACAATCCACAATGGCTTTCACGGCATAGATCTGGTACGGGCGCATGGCCATCAGTTTTTGTTCGCTGGCCACCAGCACCATGTATTGACTGATCATCTGGGCCAGGGTGCATTTGCTCAGAAACTTATCGGCAAAGTCGTCCAGGTGCGTGATTTTTCGGTTATCCTCCGAGGCCAACTGGTAAATCGGCAAAAACTGCTCATCAGCGTTAAAGCTGAAATGCGCGTGGTTGTTATTGGCAAAATAGTAGGTATTGGCCCGGTTGCTCACAATAAAAAGCTGCATGAAGCAAAGCAGCGAGTTGGCGTATCCGTTGCCGGGGTCGCTTTTGTAGTCAACAATTTGCTGCATGGCCTTGCGCGGACTAATGTCCAGGCCTTTAATCTACAGTTGCACCACCGGAATACCGTTAATCAGCAAAATCACATCGTATCGGTGGTGACTGTTCAGGGTATTGATGCGCAATTGATTGACCACCTCAAACTCGTTTTTACACCAGTCTTTGATATTCACCAGCGAGTAATGCAACGGCGTACCGTCTTCGCGGGTAAACGTATTGATTTCCCGCAGGCGTTTGGAGGCGGCAAACACATCGGCGTGAATGATCTCGTCGCGCAGGCGCGCAAACTCGGCATCCGTCAGATGCACCCTGTGGAGCGCCTGGAACTTCTCGCGGAAGTTTCTTTCCAGCGCATCCCGGTCGCGGATATCCGGCCGGTAGGTATATTTCAGATCTGTCAGCTTGGCAATCAGGCTGTTTTCTATTTGAATTTCTTTAGTCATGCGGGTGGTGAGGGCTTGAAAATCATCCGGTAGTATGGAGGGCCCGGAATTTTGCCTTAGATGGACATTTATAATTGGTTTTCAATGTTTTACATTTTGGATGTCTTCTTTTTTGTCACAAATTTAGTAGAAATTTGTGACAAATCGCCTTCTGCAAAACCAGGCTCTTCCGGTGTAACCATCCCAATTATGAGGTAAGTTCGATCCACTACTGTGCTGCATTCAAATACTTCTGTAACTGAAAGTTCTTCACTATTGACTTCAACTCCCTTTAGGACGTTTTTGAAAAGTAAACGCTGGGGAGATAAACATTTGTAAAACAGAGAGATACTTCCCAAAAGAAGAAGAGACAAAAATATATTCGACACACACTATTGCTTTATTAAAGTTACAAATATAAATTTGTGCTTTAATTTGTCTACCTAAGCTCCTCTTTCTCATGTCATCCTCATTCGGAAATCGTCTCATCGCAGCCCGCAAAATGGCCGGGCTATCCCTCCAGGGTCTTGCCGACCAGCTGGAAGGGATCATCAGTCGCCAAGCCCTTCACAAATACGAACAAAACCTCACTTACCCCAATAGCCAGACCCTCATTGCCCTTTCCCGAGCCTTATCCGTCCCGGTAGATTTTTTCTTTACCGAGCCAGAGGTAACGGTTGAGTTATCCGGCGTTGAGTTTCGCAAGCGCAAGCGCTTACCGCCTTCTGCGGAGGAGGCCATCAAAACGCAATGCGTTGAGATACTGGGGCGCTACCTGAGCCTCGAAAAAATGACGCGAGAGGAAAAGCCTTTGCATGCTTTTGCCTATCCCCACCTCGTTCAAAACGTTCAGGATGCCGAAAAAGCAGCCGAGCAGCTCCGCGTGGAGTGGGGTCTGGGGCAAGACCCGATCCCCAATGTAGTGGCCATGCTGGAAGAAAACGGTTATAAAGTTGTAGAGGTAACGGCAGACAAAGATTTCGACGGCATGAAAGCCTTTGCTGGTCCTGTTCGCGTTATCGTAGTCAACCGGTCCTTTGACATCTGTCGCATTCGCTTCACGGCCTTGCACGAGTTGGCGCACCATGTCCTATCATTTCCCGAAGATTTGCCGGAAAATGAAATGGAAAAACTCTGCCACACCTTTGCTGGAGCGGTCTTATTCCCAGGTGAACAAGTTAAAGAAGCCATGAATGAGCAACGCTTTCATTTTTACCTGCCTGAACTCATGCTGCTCAAAGAATACTGGGGCATCTCCATTGCTGCTATGTTCGCCCGCGCCAAAAACCTGGGCATTATCAACGACTACGTGTATGGAAAACTAAATCAGGGCTATCGCGCCCGGCATTACCACCTCAATGAACCGGGCAAGTTTCCGGGCGAAGAAAAGGCCCATCGCTTTAATCAATTGCTGTACAAGGCTTTAGCTGAAGAAATCATCACCTTTAATCAGGCTGCCTCGCTGCGAAATGTTACGGTGGGGGAGTTGCGAAATGACCTCGACCAATTGGCATGACTATAATCATCACAGACACGAACGTCTTCATTGACCTAATCCGCTCAGGGGCGCTCAGCCACTTTTTCCAACTAAATTACGAGATCTGCACAACAGACCTCGTTGTGGAAGAAGTAAGGGTGCCTGAACAACAGCAGCAACTTGAAACTTTTCAAGCGAGCGGTCGCCTGAAAATCATCACGTTGGAATCTGCTGAAATCAGAGAGGCTTTTCATTTGCCTACCCGTTGGGAATTGAAAGGCATCGTTGATCGAACCGTATTGCTGAAAGCCATCCATCTGCAATGTATGGTACTCAGCGGCGATGGGAATTTGAGAAAAGAATGCGAGCACCGTGGGTTGGAAGTGCACGGTTCGATTTGGGTCATCCGTGAAATATGGAGGACGAATTTGGCTGATACTGAGTACTTGTTAGAAATGCTGGATGCCTTGGGTGGGAATAGGAGGCTGCCCGAAAAGGAATTGGAAAAACTAAGGCGGGATATTGCTGGAGGGGAATAAAAAAACCGAAGCGTACTGAAACAGGCGCTCCGGCTCACGAATTTTTTTGCTTGCTGTCATTGAATTCGTTGGGCGAAGGTAGATATCTGATTATGATTCTACCAACTGTTTCTTGGGTTATTGGGTTTGCGCCTAAGTATCAAATAGCAAACCCAGCGTAATAAATCATCAGTCATGGCCAAAAATGGCAAGACCGGAGATGGGCATCGCATTGGCGCCGTGAAAGGTCGCAGCCAATTCCAGCATCCAAACGGACACTGGATAAAGCGCGATAAAAACACGGGCCGGATCATGGATGTCAAATCCGATGGAAAGCCCTTTAAAGGGGTGCGCAAAGTGGGCTAACGGAGTCCCTCCAAGATCCATTCGCTTAAACTGCTCCGGGCGTGAAGTGGGGCGTGATTTGTTTAACCTTAAATTCAATTTTTACTATGAATAATATGGTAAGTCTTTGTAAACGAGACAATTGTATCCAGATTGAGGGTGATTGGGCACAAGCCATTGCGGCTGCGGTACTATTTGCCACAATCGCTTATGGCGCAGTGCAGGTTGTTAAACTCCTTCGTTGAGAAGAGCACTCATTTGGAGTGATTAAGTGAGAAAGTCCTGTCTCGGGAAACCGGGCAGGACTTTCGGTTTGCCCCAGCAGATTTAGTAAATATTTATGATAAAGAAAGAATGTGTCCTTAATCTAAAAACATATCAATTCATGTAGGCCGGCATTTGCCCCGAGATATTCACCTTTTGTAACAGCTCATTAAGGTTGAATTTTCAACCCAGATCTGCCATCACCCCCAAAATCCCCTACCTTTGCCCCCCATATCCACAAAAACAATGTTTCCAAAATACGACGTCATCGTTGTCGGCGCGGGCCATGCCGGGTGTGAGGCTGCCGTGGCCGCGGCCAATCTGGGCTGCAAAGTCCTGCTGGCTACCATGAATATGCAAACCATCGGCCAGATGAGCTGCAATCCTGCCATGGGCGGGGTGGCCAAGGGCCAGATCGTGCGGGAGGTGGATGCGCTCTGCGGGTATTCCGGGATCGTGACGGATCATACCGCCATTCAGTTCCGCATGCTGAACCGCTCCAAGGGCCCTGCTATGTGGAGCCCCAGGGCGCAGAACGACCGCATGGCGTTTGCCGCCAAATGGCGCCAGATGCTGGAAAGCAACCCCAACATCGATTTCTGGCAGGAGATGGTGGGCGGCCTGATCGTGAAAGACGGTCGGGTGCGCGGCGTGCGCACGAGCATGGGCCTGGAGATTGAAAGCGAGGCGGTGGTGCTCACCAACGGCACCTTCCTGAACGGCCTGATCCACATCGGCGAGAAACAGTTCGGCGGGGGCCGGGCCGGGGAAAGCGCCGCCCGTGGCATCACGGAACAACTGGTGTCGCTGGGCTTCGAGGCCGGTCGTATGAAAACCGGCACGCCGCCCCGCATAGACGGGCGCAGCCTGGATTTCAGCAAAATGGAAATGCAGCCCGGCGATAACCCGCCCGGCAAGTTTTCTTATACGGATACGCCTGCGCTGGAAAACCAGCTCTGCTGCTGGAGTACCTACACCAACCAGCAGGTGCACGATATGCTGCGCACGGGCTTTGATAAATCGCCCATGTTCAACGGGCGCATCCAGGGCCTGGGGCCGCGCTATTGCCCCAGCATTGAGGACAAAATTGACCGCTTCAGCGATAAAGACCGGCACCAGCTGTTCATCGAGCCGGAAGGCCGGGATACGGTGGAGATCTACATCAACGGATTCTCGTCGTCGCTGCCGGAAGATGTGCAGTTCAAGGCGCTGAAACTGATCCCCGGACTGGAAAACGTGAAGATGTTCCGGCCGGGTTATGCCATTGAATACGATTATTTTCCGCCCACCCAGCTGCAACCCACGCTGGAGACGCACCTGGTGAAAAACCTGTTTTTTGCCGGACAAATCAACGGCACCACGGGCTACGAGGAAGCGGCCTGCCAGGGACTGATGGCGGGTCTGAACGCTGCACTGGCGGCCAAAGAGCAGGAGCAGCTTGTGCTGAAACGCTCGGAGGCCTACATCGGGGTGCTGATAGACGACCTGGTGAACAAGGGCACCGAGGAGCCGTACCGCATGTTCACCAGCAGGGCGGAATACCGCATTCTGCTGCGCCAGGACAACGCCGATTTGCGCCTCACGCCCATTGCCCACCGCTTGGGCCTCGCGGGCGCGGAGGAGCGCATGGAGCGCGTGCGCGCCAAAAACAGGGCAGCGCAGGAAATTGACGCGTTTTTCCGGCAGGCATCGGTGCAGCCGGAGGAGCTCAATGCCTACCTGCAAAGCGTGGATTCGGCAACCATTAATCAGAAAACGAAGTTGCACAACATCCTGCTGCGTCCGCAGGTGAACATCGCCGGGTTGGCCGGGGCCTTGCCGGAGCTGGCGGGCTTTCTGCACCCCTACGAGCAGGAATTTGTGGAACTGGCCGAGATCAACATCAAGTACGACGGCTACATCAAAAAGGAAGAGGAAATGGTGGCGCGCCACGCCCGCCTGGAAGACCTCCAGCTTCAGCCGGATTTTGATTACGCCCGGGTGAACGGCCTGAGCATAGAAGCCCGGCAGAAACTGGCCATCGCGCGCCCGCGCACCATCGGCCAGGCCAGCCGGATCTCGGGGGTTAACCCGGCGGATGTGAGTGTGTTGCTGGTGCACCTGGGGCGGTAAGGAATGTCCAATATCCAATTTCCAATTTCCAATGTCCAAGTGGGGCGGGTGCCTGGCATTAGCACATTAGTTGGGCGTTGGATATTGGACATTGGACATTCCCTACTTTTTCTTCATCTCCGCATAGTACTTATAGAAATACGGGATCGTTTCAATGCCTTTGTAGTAGTTGAACAACCCGTAGTGTTCGTTCGGGGAGTGGATATCGTCGGAATCCAGGCCGAAGCCCATGAGGACGGATTTGGCGTTGAGCACCTGATCGAACATGGCCACGATGGGGATGCTGCCGCCGCCGCGCTGGGGCAGGGGCTTTTTGCCGAAGGCTTGTTCCATGGCTTTTTCGGAGGCTTTGTATTCCACGGAGTTGGTAGGCACTACTACGGGGTAGCCGCCGTGGTGGGCCGTCACTTTTACCTTGACGGATTTCGGCGCGAGTCCTTCGAAGTGTTTCTGGAAGAGTTTTTCAATTTTCTTCGGGTCCTGATCGGGCACCAGGCGCATGGAGATTTTGGCGTAGGCCTTGCTGGGCAGCACGGTTTTGGCGCCCTCGCCGATATAGCCGCCCCAGATGCCGTTCACGTCGAGCGTGGGGCGGATGCCGGTGCGTTCCACGGTGCTGAAGCCTTTTTCGCCCATGAGGTCGTTCACGCCGAGGTCTTTCATGTACTGTTTTTCATCGTACGGCGCGGCGTTCATGGCTTTGCGTTCCTTGCTGCTCACCTTTTGCACATCGTCGTAAAAGCCTTTCACGGTGATGTGGCGCTTGGCATCGTGCAGGGATGCAATCATCTGGCATAGCACGTTGATGGGGTTGGCCACGGCGCCTCCGTACACGCCGGAGTGCAGGTCTTTGTTCGGGCCGGTCACCTCCACTTCCATGTAGCAGAGGCCGCGCAGCCCCACGGTAATGCTCGGGGTTTTGTTGTCGATGATGCTGGTCTCGGAGATCAGCACCCCGTCGCAGGCCAGCTTTTTCTTGTTGTCGCGACAAAATTTCTCCAGGTTTTTGGAGCCTACTTCTTCCTCGCCCTCGATCATGAATTTCACGTTACAGGGAAGGTTTTTGGTTTTCGACATCATTTCAAAGGCCTTCACGTGCATGAAAAACTGGCCTTTGTCATCGCAGGAGCCGCGGGCAAAAATGGCGCCGTCGGGGTGGTTTTTGGTTTTTTTCACCACCGGTTCAAACGGCGGGCTGTCCCACAAATCGAGTGGATCGGCCGGTTGTACATCGTAGTGCCCGTACACTAGCACAGTGGGCGCCTTGGGGTTGACCATTTTTTCGCCATACACAATGGGGTGGCCGGCGGTATCGCATACTTCCACGTTGTCTACGCCAACGGCTTTGAGGTGTTGAGCGGTTGCTTCAGCCATTCTGCGCACATCGCCGGCGTATTTTGGGTCGGCACTCACGGAAGGAATGCGCAGGATTTCGAGCAATTCGTCGAGGAAACGTTGTTTGTTCGCGTCGAGGTAAGATTTGAGTTCTTTCATGTTTGATGGACGGTTGACGGTAGACGGCTTACGGCCTACGGTGGACGGCCTAAGGTTGACGGTGGATTGGGGTTGGGCAAAAGTCATGTTTTTTTG
>JADZFI010000399.1 GCA_020850025.1 Saprospiraceae bacterium | reverse complement strand
CACCCCGGACGCCTTGTTGATTTATCCAAAATCCAAGGAACAGGAGGTCAAACAGGTTACTGCCATGGTGAAAGAGAAAACCGGCACTAAACATCTATAGACGGTGGATGATTGACGGTGGACGGTTGGACATTGGACACTGATACTCAGGGTTTCCACAGGACAGGCATCCGGTCATTCCATGATTTTTCAAAAAAAAATACCTCAAAATTTTGAGGCTTGTTAACATTGTCTAACTTCGCACCACTAAATCGTTTTAATCCACACATTCTCTAATCCCTTGTGTAATCACTACTGTGATTGCCAATAAAAACAGCAGTGTCGGATGAGTCCTTTTTCCTCCATCAGCGTACACCCTGAGATCCAAGATGGCGCACCTGTATTCAGCGGAACACGAATTCGCGTGGAAACTTTTTATGATTTCCTTCGCATCGGTGTTACCTTGAATGAGTTTCTGGATGAGTTCCCTTCCATTACCCGCGATCAGGCATTGGAAGTGTACGATCTAATGAAACGCCAGTATACCCTGGAACAAATTGCCTCTGCCGTAAATGGCCCACAGGCTAATATCCAGGCCAACACTGGTCGAATGTTCGCAGCTGCAGCCTGAGGCAGCGGTCTGCGATAAAAAACGCTGAATGGTGTCAACCGTTCAGCGTTTTTTTATGCCCCATAGCCATAAGCCTTTATCCTTACTTTTTTACCACGCTCATTTTCCACCACATCCTGCCACAACAGTTCCACTCCTGCCAACTGCGCCAGTTCGGGTCGCTTGTGTGGTGTAAGCACCACCAGCAAAGGCGCCGACTGAAATAAATTCCAGACCAAAGGGAACAAATCCTTTTCAGGACACAAATGAAGGGCAAAAGAAGAGATGATGAGTGAATAAGTACCCGGCAACCCAGACCTGATTACCTCCTTAAATGAAAGCTCCAGGCAAGGCAACCCGGTATTTTTGCGATATAACTCATGCGTGTAAGGATCACATCCAGAAACACCTTGAATTCCTGCCTCCACAAGCACCTTGCTAACCTCCCCTCCCCCAGCCGAAAAATCAAGCACCCCTCCGGAAGTTTCCATCCGGTATAAATTGCGCTGCAACAACGCACTTATCTGTGGGAAATGCGGATTTTCATAGGCATCGGAAAACGCCTGGTAATACCCATCCGCTCCGTACTGATCGTATAACGGCCGGATCTTTTTCTCCATGAAGGATGTTAGTTTTTTACCTTTCGGCTGTATTCCCGCTCAAGACTGTCTACCAATAACTGATAAGCCGGGTCGTCTACCGGATTGGCATATTTGGTGCGCTTCTTGCCAAACAACTTCAATTTCACAGTATTGTATCGCTCAGGGTGCATCCGAAGATCCTGCAATAACAAATGCAAATGCCTGCTGGTACTTACCAGATTATCATACAATTCTTCGTCCGTAAGTGTTTTGCCAACAAGACCTTTACCGCCTATCAGATTCTGAGCCAGGGTATCCACCTTGTGCAAGGTACCGGTGGTTACTGCCAATGTTGCTTTCAGGGCGCTTAAAGACATGGCCATGGAATCAATGGCACTCGCTGCTTTTTTAGAGGTTTGATCCAGACCCGCATTTTTTAGCTGCTCGCTCAAAGCCGTCAGGTTGGCTATCGTTTCGCTGATGTTTTTGTCGTTTGCCTTCAACGTGCCGCTGATGGAGGCAAAATTCCCGGTAATGGTGGCTATGCTTTGTTTGTTCAGCGCCAGGATCTCATTCAACTGGCGTGTCATGTCCTCAATATTGTGGATGGAGTTATCCAGTGCCACTACCGATCCTGCAATACCATTTGGATTGGCCTTTGCCAGGGAATCAAAGTCAATGGAAAGACCTTTCTTTATCCTTTCCGTATACACATCAAAGTCGTCCGGACTTCCCAGCAAGCTCTCAATCAATGATTTGGAGCCGCCGATCAGGTAGTCGCCACTTTCGGCGCAATCGTCGTCGCATGGATGCGTAATTAAAATTTCAACGGCCTTTCCTCCCATCAGACTCATGCCAATGATGGTGGCAATGGCATCCTTTGGGATATCCACATTTCCGTGAATATCGAGCACAACGATGATGGTTTTGTCGTCCGTTTTGTCAATGTACATATCCTTGACCATGCCCACCTGAAAGCCTTTGATAAACACCGGGCTTGACGGGCGAAGCTGATCCACATTGTCGTACTTGACATATAGGGTTTTGGACGAGCTGAGTACATTCATTCCTTTGAGAAACTTGAACCCCCAAAAACCAAGGGCCAGCGCCACCAGTGCCAGCAGCCCTATTTTTACTTCATTACTGAGTTTGAACATATTGATTGGAAGTGATTGCGAAGGTTTTGGACAGAAAAGGGTTGGCTATAGTTGCACAATAGTGGCTGTTTTGAAGCCCATGTTTTGAATTTCAGGCAGAACTTTCTCTGCATCCTCTTTGGAGGAATATCTTCCGGAGTAGTAATGGTACTTCCCGTTTTGAAACAATTCTTTCACATTGGTCATCAAACTCAACTGCCCCACATTGGGATCCAGTTTGTTGGGCCATGCCAGCAACAGGATAGAATAAACTGGATCAGGCTTGACAACAGGTTTTTCCACTGCCGCAGTTGCAGAAGGCTTGGCTTTTGAGGCAGTAGGAGTGGACGTTTTATTGGATACAGGTGTTGCTTTGGCATGGCCTGCAGTACCGGTAGTTGCGGATGGAGCAGGTTTGATTGCTTTTTGGGCAACGGTTGTGGGTTGTGCCGGTTTGGGAGCAGGCTTTGTTACGACCGGATTATCCAGTGGTTTTCCTGTTTCCATATGTCGCTTGTACGCCTCGAACGCCTGAAAAACGGCCAGCGCCATTTGTTCTCTTCCTTCCTCTGAAGCAAGATAGACATCCTCGGTGCTATTGGTGAGATAACCTGTTTCTATCAGTACGGAGGGCATGGCTGTTTCGCGCAACACCAAAAATCCTGCTTGCTTTACCCCCCGATCTTCCCTGAATGCTACAGCTGCTGCAAACTGCTGCACGTAGCTGGCAAAAAGGATGCTTTGCTCCAGGTAGGCGCTTTGCCACAAACTGGCAAAAATCTCGGCCTCCGGGCTTTCCGGATCATATCCGCTATAGTTCTTTTTATAATCGTCTTCCAGATAAATAGAAGCATTTTCGCGTTTGGCAACATCCAGATTTTCTTTTGAGCGATGTAATCCAAGCACGTAGGTTTCAGCCCCCTGCACAGGTTTTCCAGGCAAAGCATTGCAATGCACACTGACGAACAGATCGGCATTGTTACGGTTGGCAATGGCCGCACGTTCATTCAATTCCACAAAAACATCGGTATCTCGCGTGTAAACAACCTTGATTTCCGGATAATGCTCCTGAATGTACGCGCCCAGTCGGAGCACAATAGCCAGGGTATTCTCCTTTTCAAAAGCAGAAGCGCCTTTGCATCCCGGATCTTTTCCACCGTGCCCGGCGTCAAGCAC
Source organism: Saprospiraceae bacterium (assembly GCA_020850025.1). Lineage (GTDB taxonomy): Bacteria > Bacteroidota > Bacteroidia > Chitinophagales > Saprospiraceae > M3007. The sequence continues at coordinate 3,809 of JADZFI010000399.1, read as the reverse complement.
AATGGTCTTGATCTTGTAGGGAGGCGTTGGAACCTCCGTGGGCAAATACCCGGATGTTAGCTTTTGTACCCCACACAGATGCCCTTCAATTCCACAGGCTTCTGTACTTTTGCGGCCGGTAGCAGATTCCTTCATCGGAGATTCCGATAAAAGGTTAAAATTTTCAAAAATAAGCCACGCCAGCAACAGCGTGAACGTTTGTAAGGCGAAGTTTGACTTCATATTTAACAAACCTTTCGTTTTCTTCATGTGTATTTCGGGCGGTTTCATTGCGAGGGAAATGGAGCACTCCAAAGGCCTTAACAATTTAACACTCTTTTTACAGCATTGAACCTGCCATACGCTGTTTAAAAGCCATCAATAAAACCTGTGTTCCAATTTCCCGGCAAATATCGGCATTTATTCCATATTGCTTGCCTGCTCTTGAGCAGCCGGCTCGGAGCACAGATTCCGGACAGTCTGTTCCGGCCCGATACCATTCGCCCTCCTGTCTTTCGCGATTCTGTCACGGTAGATCTTTCCAAAATTACCTTCAGCAATGATGGCCTTGATGATGTAGTGGAATACGCCGCCGAAGATTCCATGTGGTTCGATGTTAAAAACAAACAGGTTCACTTGTATGGTGGCGCTTCTGTAACCTATACGACGCTAAACATCAAGGCAGGTTACATTCTGCTGGATTACGGCAATAACGAAATATCGGCCCAACCATTGCCCGACAGCGCTGGAACACTCATAGGCTTACCTGATTTTAAAGATGGAGAACAGCAGTTCACCGCATCCAAACTACGGTATAACTTTAAAACCAAAAAAGGCATCATCTACGAAGCCCGGACGCAACAGGAAGACCTCTACGTGCTGGGCGAAAGAGCCAAATTCGTCAGCGGTGTTTCGGCAGATACTACCAAAAAAGCCCGAAATATCATCTACAACAAAGATGCCATCATTACCACCTGCGATGATCCTCATCCACACTTCGGCATCAGGACGCAAAAATTGAAGGTCATACAGGACAAGCTGGTCATTACCGGTCTCTCTAACCTGGAGGTGGGCGGCATCCCAACGCCGGTGGTCATTCCTTTCGGCTTTTTTCCGGTGACCAAAACAAGAAAGGCCGGTTTGCTTATCCCCAAGGATTTCGATTTCAGAAATGCCGAAGGTTTCGGCTTTGAAGGACTAGGATGGTACCAACCCATATCTGAACATATGGATGCCACCGTGATGCTTCGGGCATTCACAGGAGGAACCTGGGGAATCACCGCCGCCTCCAGATACAATTACCGATATCGCAACAACGGTAATTTTACGCTGAACTTCAACGACCGGGTGACAGAAGGCCCTCAGGCACAAAGAGTTTCAGCCAAATCTTTCGGCCTGCAATGGACCCACACCCAGGACCCAAAGGCCCACCCTTCCCGCCGATTGAACGGCTCTGTAAATATTCAAACCAACCGCGACCAACAGCGCAACCAAAACGATTACAACAGCGTATTTACCAATACCCTTAGCTCCAATCTGGCATTTACCAAAATATTTCCAGGCAAGCCATATCAATATTCCATAGGCCTCCGACACTCTCAAAATAACAATACCAGGCAAATGGACATAACGCTGCCCAGCGCTCAGTTCACCATGCAGCGTGTATATCCGTTCAAGCGAAAAATCCAGGTCGGAAAGGAAAAATGGTTCGAGAAAATCTCGCTTACCTATAACAGCAAACTTGATAATTCCATCCGCACCGTAGACACGCTGCTATTCGAAAAAGAAACACTGGAAAATGCCAGGATGGGGATGCAGCATGAAATCCGCACCGATTATGTGCTGAAGCTGTTTAAATACATCAATATTACCCCCAATCTGCGCTACGAAGAGAACTGGTATCCGTACACCATTGAACGAAACCTCATTGATACGAATATTTTGGTGTACGATGATGTTTACCAAAACGGCGAGCTCATTGGGCAGGTCCTGAACGAGTCGAAATCAACTTTTGGCATTGTGGAAACCACCCGGAACTGGGGTTTCAATGCTTTCCGAACCTACAATGCAGGCATCTCCGCCAGCAGCTCTTTGTTTTTGACGTACAAAGGAAAACGTAAAAACGCGTGGTTCCAGGGTATCCGGCACAAGGTTACACCCAATTTGAGCACCGGATTTGGCCCCGATTTTCGCAAGCAACAGGACCGATACTTCAAGACCTATTTCACCGATACCCGCCCGGAGAGAAGAAACACCGTCACCTATGGTATTTTCGACGATGCCTTTTACAGCAAGCCAACATTGGCCAGGCGAGACATCAGCATAGGATACAGTCTGGTGAATGTATTGGAGTTCAAACATTTTTCCGCCAAGCAAGATACCGTACTGAAAAGGAGAATCTTCGACGGACTCACTTTTGCCGGCTCCTACACTCCTACCCGCGACTCTCTGAAATGGAGTACCGTGAGTACAGGTGGATTGTTCCGACTGTTCAAAGGCATTTCCAATCTTACCTGGAATGTTACATTTGACCCCTACATCGCCGATGCCAAGGGCAATCCGATCAATAAATTCGTTTACAAGGAAAAGGGCCGTCTGGTGCGCACCACACAACTTGGCTTTGCGCTGAACACCGGCTTTCAGGTAAAACAACTGCGCGATTTACTTTCCGGAAAAGACAAGGCTGCGTCTGCCAGCCAGGCTACCCAAAGCCAACCTACACTGCCCAAAGATGATCTACTGAGTCTTTTCAATAATTTCAGGGTGGATCACCGGATATCCGTTGCCAGAAGACTCATCCCAACCGGATACGGTACAGCGAGAGATACCTTCAGCATTGGAACCAACAGCCTGAATTTTTCGGGCAGTATTCCGCTTTCCTCCAAATGGAGCCTGGATGTAGACAACATCAGCTATGATTTCATCAGCAAATCACTGGTGTATCCATCCTTTGGATTTACCCGCGACCTGCACTGCTGGCAACTCAGCTTCAGGTGGCAGCCGGATCGCGGCACTTATGAGTTCTTCCTCGGCGTTAAGCCTGGAACCCTCGATTTCGTCAAGGTACCTTACAGACGGAACATCTTTGATGCGCGATTATAGCGCTAGTGGTGTACCAATTTAGTAACTGAAAAACTGAAGTGATGATTTTGGGGTCTGATTAGGCGTTTAGAGTGCATTATGCAGGACATAATAAGCGATAAACAACGAAATCAGGCACCAAAAGCAACCTTCAGTTTTTTAGGGACTAAGTTGGTTCACCACTAGACTTTAAACGACCGCTGAAACACCTGACCACCCGACTGTAAACGGTATTGGTACTCGCCCGGAGAAATATACCAATCGGCTGGTCGGAAACGGAACGTGTAGGCGCCGCGATCCTTGAACTCATTCACCAGAGTACGTAACAGATGACCTGCACTGTCCAACAACTGCAAGCGGACGGGGCCGCCCTGCAGCATGGCGTATTTTATTTCTACGTCGCCGGCATTTTCGGGGTATGGGTTATGTCCCAATAGCGCACACTTGTCGTTATCGCCCAGTGCCGGTGAAATGGCAGGCACCAGACCATCCATCACAGGGTGAGATTCCCCCAGTACAAAATTGACCAAAGCAGGATCATTACCCATCCAGTCATGCAAAATGGTGCTGTACACCGACCTGAAATCCAGGCTAAACTCAGGATCGCCGTATGGATCAGGGCTGCTCAAATCCTGGTATTGTCCCAGAAAGCCATTGCCTATTTCGCCGCCAAAAAGCATCATCGGAGTGCCCCAACCGTGGTCGGTTCCCAGTGATGCATTTTCATAAATGGTACGACCGAATTCGCT
>JADZFI010000398.1 GCA_020850025.1 Saprospiraceae bacterium | reverse complement strand
TATCAACCCGGACAACTGGGTGCCCTTCATCCCCGAGAGCCAGCCTTCGCTTGTTGCGGGCGGTTTCCCCCGCTTTGGCTTTTCGGGCATAATTACCGGCGCGGGCATAATCTTTTTTGCCTATATCGGGTTCGATGCCTTGTCTACCACGGCAGAGGAGTGTAAAAATCCGCAGCGGGATTTGCCCCGTGCGATGGTGTACTCCATCATCATCTGCACCGTTTTGTACATCATCATTGCCCTGGTACTGACCGGCATGGTGAATTACACCGAGCTGGATGTGGATGATCCACTTGCCTACGTTTTTGAAAAAATCAACCTGAAATGGTTCTCGGGCATTATCGCGGTGAGTGCTGTGGTGGCCATGGCGGGGGTATTTCTGGTGTTTCAGTTGGGCCAGCCGCGTATATGGATGACGATGAGCAGAGACGGCTTGTTGCCCAAGCGTTTCTCTTACATCCATCCCAAATATCGCACCCCAACATTTGCCACCATCATTACCGGCTTTTTTGTGGTGATCCCCATGTTGTTCATCCCCAGTGATACTGTATTGGATCTTTGCAGCATGGGAACCCTGTTCGCCTTTGTACTGGTGTGCGGGGGCGTGTTGAAATTACAGGTGCAGCCGGATGCGCCCAGAGGCAAATTCCGCACCCCATACGTCAACGCCAAATGGATTTTCCCGCTCTTTTTGGTGGCAGCAAGCGCGTTTCTCTTTACAAAATATGAAGAGGATACCGTGGCCTGGTTGGGCAACAAAAAAGAGATGTTTGCCCCTACAGATCTGCTGCATCACATCCCGGAAGCGCAAATCCCTGCCATTCAGCAGTTGCTGACCGAGCGGGACAGCGCTGGCATGGCCGCGGCAGCCGGCGTAATAACAACCTATTTTGAAAGTCTGAAATCCGATAGCTATAAGCAAGTGGTGGAGGCATTGCCCGTGGATGATACCGCCAAGTATGAATCGGGTTGGGCGTTGTTCCAGCACAAAATTCCCATGTGGCTCTTCATCTTTACCTGCCTGGCACTGGCCTGGCTGGCGTTCAAACACAACCTGTCGTTGATCCCCATCCTTGGCCTGGTATCCTGCTTCTACATGATGGCCCAGATACCGGCCAGAAGTTGGGCTGGGTTCTTCATCTGGCTGGCTGCAGGACTCGCTATTTACTTTAGTTACGGATATGCCAACAGTAAGCTGGCAACAGGAAAAAATTAATCCCGGTGGCGCACACTGCTCGACAAATTGGCTTTAGACCTGTAAGGTTTTTGGAAACCTTGCAGGTCTAAATCAGCCATGTGACATGAGCCATCGAAAATGAAGCATAATATGAGATTCTACATCTGGCTGCTCCTGCTGGTATTGGCAGGAAATACCTCTTGTGCCCTGACCAGGAAAAAGGAGGCTAAAAACGGACAGGTAATCAAACGGGAAATTGCCCAGTCAGCGCCTTTTTCCAGGGCGCACAGCGGTTTTATCCTGATGGATGCCGGGAGCGGCAAGCCATTAGCGGCCCTGAATGCTCAACATCTCTTTACCCCGGCCTCCAACATTAAAATCCTGACACTGGCGAGTTGCCTGGAAATATTGAGCGATACATTGCCGGGATTAAAAGTAGCGCGAACGGAAGATCAGCGCTGGATCATCCGCGGCACCGGCGATCCCACTTTTCTGCATCCAAACTACCAGGCCTGGCAGCAGCCATTCAACTGGATGAAGAGCCAGTCGGCCCCCATTATCCTGCAGCGACAATATGTGCCCAGATTTGGTCCGGGTTGGTCCTGGGACGACTATCTGGAAACCTACTCCACCGAACGATCTGATTTCCCGTTTTACGGAAATATGGTTGAGTTCAAAAAGGAAAAAGGCCAGTGGACGAGTACACCCAAAGATCTCAACCTGACAGATTATGATCCGTATAATGTGTTGTATCCGGAGACCAAAGGGGTTTTCAGAGTGGAGTATTTTCCCTATTATCTCCTTAGTCAGCCCGACTCAACCTACACAGATGGCTATACCGATCGGGTGCCATTTTCAGATATGTCCATAGAAGATGGGTTTTTGGCCACTTTTTTGCCTGATACTTTGGGCAAAAAAATAAACCAATGTTTCCGGAACTTCCCGGAATCCTGCCAGACAAGCGTGGCGGGCCCCTGGACCACCATTCCTTCGGCTCCGAGGGATACGGTTTTGCGGCAAATGATGTTTGAAAGCGACAATCTGCTGGCGGAGCAGTTGCTCATGGTGTGCGCAGATCAAAAGTACGACGCCTTGTTGCCGGAATTCGTCATAGAAGACATGCTAACGGGCACTTTTTCCGACATTTATCCAAAACCCAGATGGGTGGATGGCAGTGGTTTATCGAGGTATAATTTGATCAGTCCGGAAGGAATGGCCCTGGCGCTGCGGCGGCTGTGGTCAGCCTACGATCACGATCGAATTTTGTCATTTTTTCCAACCCCCGGAAGCCCCGGCACACTCTCCAAGTGGCCCAAAGATGCCAGTGGCGCCACTTTTTGGTATGGTAAAACCGGAAGTATGAGCGGTGTGATGTGCCTGAGCGGATACGTGCGCGGAAAGAGCGGCCGAATGATGGTGTTCAGCTTTATGCACAACCATTTTACGGGTTCCAACCAAAGCATTAAAGATGAAATGCAGCGCATCCTGCAGCTGATTCACGAGAAATTCTAATCCTCCGAAATGACATCCCGGGCGAACAGAATCTTGTCTTTCCAGTAAGTGGATTGGGTCACATTTTCCACAATGACCCCTCTGCTGGTGGTGGAATGAACGCAGGTAATGCCCTCCGGTCCGCGTTTCACCACCATGCCAACGTGCGATATTTTGCGCCTGCTTTCGCCGAAGAAGATCAAATCGCCAGGCATCACTTTCTCCAAAGGTACTTTTCTGCCTTCTTTTGCCTGAACAGCGGAGGCGGGTGAAATGGGCACCCCATATTCATTCAGCACGTAACTGGTAAAACCGGAGCAGTCAAAGCCGGTTTTGGGGCTCTGTCCGGCGTATTTGTAGGTGGTACCCACAAATTTCTTCCCATAGTCTACCACTTTCTGCCGGAAAGGGGTAGCCACTGCGGTGGTATATGATTTGGCTACCGATTTCGAAGAAACGCTACTGCGGGAGCTGGAGCAAGAAGCAAAAACCACCAGCCCGGGGAGCAGAAAAAATAGGTGAAAAGCTTTCATGCCTACTAAACTTTCAAAAATGCCTGGTCGCATCATGGGAGATATACTTGAGAATTATTTAACAAGTCTGGTCAATTCATGGCATCCACTTCCATGACCAATTCAAGCAACAAACGGATGTCTTCGTAAAATTCATGAACTACTTCAAAACTCGTATTTGACTGAAAAAGAGAGGGTTCCAACAGATTCCGGTCCTGCCTTAGGGCCAGGTAAATCTTGTCGTTGATAATAGAAAAATAGATTTCCTTCTGGCGATTGACCTCTTGAAATCGTTTTCTGAACCGCAAAATAGCGCGCTGGAAATCTTCGGAAATTACCTCCTTTACCCGAACTTCTTTGGTGGCATAAGTATCAAAAACAGCCTCAAATTCCGGCAAAATTCCGCTTTTGACACGTCGGCCACCCAGTAAATGGAAGGCGCGCTCGCTGTTACTCAGGTACTTTCGGTAGACATCCGGCAGGGCCAAAACTCCGCCGTGCATATCCCAGCGCTGGAAATCGGCTATCAGAAAAATACCGGTAAATACCGGATCCAGCTGGCTCCTCACTTCTGAAATGGTCTTTACCTTCAATTCACATGCCTCAAACGGGGTTTCGCGCACCTGTCCGCGAATCAGATCTTCCCCCAAATAATCATCTGCCTGAGTGAAAATGCGACTTTCGAGAAATTTTTCGGGCGACAGAAATGCCTTGTGTTCGTAGCCACTGAAGCTGATATTCACATCGTTGTCTATGAAGTCGAGCAGCAAGGTGACCAGTCGTGGTTTG
>JADZFI010000397.1 GCA_020850025.1 Saprospiraceae bacterium | reverse complement strand
ATGATTGCAGCGCCGGGGTTGCTGGCCTTTGATATTGTTGGCAAATACTTCCACATAAATTTCAACAGAAGTATTAAACGCTCTGGTTACAGAGGCTTCCAGCGTAATAACATCCCCCAAATAAATGGGGTTTTGAAAGGAAATATGATCCACGGCTGCCGTTACAACATGTGATTCGCAGTGTTTTCCGGCGCATATCGCACTAACAATGTCCATCCAGCGCATCAGGTACCCACCCATCAGATGACTCATAGGATTGGTATCATTTGGCATGATCAGTTCCGTCATTACGGTTTTACTGTCGGCAACTCTTTTTGGGGAAAGGCTCCCTGGCGTGGTTTGTTTCTTAGCCATATATTTTAGAAAGGAAGGTAAAACGACTTAATCAGTCGCTAAAGTTAGGGGAGTCAAATTGAAGTTTAGCCAGGCTGGAATAGACGCCATCCTGTTTTGCAGAGAGTGTTTCATGGGTTCCCTGCTCTACAATTCTGCCATGTTCCAATACGTAGATACAATCTACTTCCCGGATGGTGGCAAGGCGGTGGGCAATGATGATACTGGTTCGGCCCTCCATCAGGCGGTTCAGGGCTTCTTGCACCACTTTTTCCGACTCCGCATCCAGTGATGAAGTTGCTTCGTCAAGCAACAGAATACTCGGATTTCTCAATATAGCCCTTGCGATGGCAATTCGTTGCCTTTGCCCGCCCGACAGTTTTATGCCACGTTCGCCAACCACCGTATCCAGTTTTTCGGGGAATATGGAAATAAAATCCCAGGCATTGGCCTGGCGTGCAGCCTCTTCAATCTCGGCATCAGTGGCATCCGGCTTGCCATACAATATGTTCTCCCGAATCGTGCCGCCAAATAATATGACTTCCTGAGGCACAATGGCAAAGTTTTGCCGGTACGACTCCAGATCGTAATCATAAATGGGCAATCCATCCATCCGGATAGATCCATGCTGGGGAAAATGGAATTGCAACAACAATTGCATAAAGGTAGACTTCCCAGCGCCACTTTGCCCCACCAGTGCGACCTTTTTACCGGCAGAGATGTCAAGGCTAACTCCTTTCAGCACCTCTACATCAGACCGCGTGGGATAGGAGAAATGGATGTTTTCAAAGGAAATATTTCCTCTGAAGCGACCTGCTGAAACAGCGCCTCGCATCCTTTCTTCAGATTCGGTGGGCGATTTTAATATCTCACGGATGCGCTCCGTTGCTCCGACTGCTCCAACCAATTCCGTATAAAAATTACCCAGACTGGCAATACTGCCGCCAATCACTGCGGTGTAGGTAATAAATGCAATCAAATCTCCACCAGTGAACTTTTCAGGATCATTGGCCGGTAAATGTGCATCTACCTGTACCATATGCATACCGTACAGAATAACAAAGAACAAGGCGCCAAAGAGCATGGTGATGATAAACACCGCAAAAACGGCTCGTCCCTTGGCATACCGCATAGACACATTCACCACCTCCGAATTGGCCCGGCCGTATCGCAGGCTCTCAAACAATTCATTGGTAAATGCCTTCACAGCATGGACGCTCTGCAAGGTTTCGTCGAGAATGGTATTGGTTTCAGCCAGTTTCTCCTGGCGTTGCTTCGAGAGCTTGCGCACCCATCGCCCAAAAACCATGGCGCCAATTACGATCACCGGAAAAGTTGCCAGCATGACCAGGGCCAATTGGTGCGACATCCACCATAGTACCCCGATTCCACCAACCAAAATGATCACCTGACGGATAAACTCCGCCAGGATAAAATAGAACGCATTGTAGAGCTTTTCAATATCGTTGGTAAGTCGGCTAACCAGCTCCCCCACCCTGCTTTTTTCAAAAAAAACAATCGGCAGTGAAATCAACCTGCGATATAACGCAACCCTGATATCAGCCGTTCCACGCTCACTTACCTGAGCGAACATCATTACCCTCAGATAGGATACAATACCCTGAAACACGAGAATGGCGATCAGCCACAATCCTATTTCGGTCAGGTTCAAATCGGTGGGAATATTTCCCTGCGCAACGTCCAGAGAGCGACCAATTAAAGCAGGGAAGACCAAAAAAACTGAACTTCCAAGAAAAAGCAAGATCAGTCCAAAAATGAATTGAAAGCGGTATGGACGGATATACTCAAATATTTTAAGAGCCTCTCGAACACTTTCTTTACTAATTTTCTGGCTGGATTGTTCTTTAGATTTACTCATAACGGGCGCAAATTTCTATCTTCTATCCAGACTTTTGGTAAATATTACGTAAATATCCGGATTGATTTACGTTAATCTTACCTTTGCGCCATGTACACACTGTTACTTTCCATAGTAATCGGGCTGTTTGTGGCCATGCTGTTCGTCAATTTGTACTTCCGGGCCAAAGTGCTCAAGGTATACGGAATCCTTGTCCGCAACAAAGTTGAATTTGGGGCTGCCCATATTTTCAACCGGCAAAAACTGGAATCCGAAATACTGCCGCGCTATCCACAGTTTCGCAACGAGATTGAATCCTTTGTTCGGCATATGAGATACTCCATTCAAATGGCCTCCGTATTGATCCTCCTGATCACCGCTTTTGGCGCCATACTGATGTACTTCAGGTAATCCATTCATACTTGTAACCACCCCTCTCCGCCCGCCGCGATTCATGGAAAAGAACTATTCCGGGCAATCCCTTTCTCTCGCAGTGCTTGTCCTTGGCATACTTACGACCCTGTCCATACTACCAGGCGGGACCGTAGGCGATTTTGACTATCGTAAAATGGACATTTTTTCAGACATCAGGGATAGTGCAGCCATTAAGGCTTCGACACCTCTGGTTGATACCATGTCTATTGACACGGCCCAATACCTGATGGCTGATTCTCTGGAATGGTTAAATGCCGATTCCTCGCAAATACTAGACACGCTTACCATAGTTCCGGAAAAGGATTCTGCTTTTTTTGGCAAGGTGATCGAGGATTACAGCTTCCGCCAACGCGGCCTGAGCAATTTTTTTGCAGCCATTGACTCCATCCGGATGGGCAATAAAGTTAGAATTGCCTGGTATGGCGATTCTTTCGTAGAGGGCGATATTTTGGTAGGCGACCTTCGGGATTCTCTGCAAAGCGCATGGGGCGGGTCGGGAGTTGGTTTTGTGCCGATCACCTCGGAGGTAGCACAATTCAAGCGCACCATTAAGCATCAATTCAGGGGTTGGAGAGCGTATTCCATCATCAAAAAGGAGACTGAACGTCCACCCCTTGGTTTAAACGGCTACGCCTACCGACCAGACCCGGATGCCAAAATTCATTTTGAAGGCACCCAATACTTTCGCAATACGCGCAGATGGAGCCAGGTAAAGTTCTTCTACACTGCGAGTCAAAACAGCCCTGTCATTTGGCAAATCCAGGATGAACAACCCAAACAAGAGGTCCTGCCAGGAGGAGCGAACCAACTTTACACCTGGCAATGGAAAGGCCTTGAGTGGGGAACCGGAGCTTTCTCCATGCGTTTCCCTCAACCTGACGGTCTCATGGCATACGGGCTCAGTCTGGAAAACGGACCTGGGGTTTACATAGACAATTTTTCCATTCGTGGAAATAGCGGCGGTCCACTTAAATTGCTGGCACCTGCATTTATCCATCAGTTTGATGCTGTTCAACAGTACGACCTCATTGTACTTCAGGTTGGCCTGAATGCGGTTACCAACAGCCTGAACAACATACGCTGGTATGAAGCGGAACTTGACCGGACTTTTACCCACCTTAAAGCCTGTTTTCCCGGCAAACCGGTACTAATTGTCAGTGTTGGCGATCGGGGTGGAAAGATTGGCGATGAGGTGAGTACCATGGCTTCTGTGCCCGCCATTGTGCAAATGCAAAGAAATCTTGCCAGAAAACACGGATTTTTATTTTATGATTTGTTTTGGGGTATGGGAGGGCCGAATACTATGCTTAAATTTGCCCATCAACGACCCCGGTTGGCCAATGCAGATTACACGCACCTGACGCACGATGGCGGCAGAACTGTCGGGCTTATGTTCGCCAGGCTGTTTCTCCAGGAACAAGCCGAATACAGAATGAAGGGCAGCTTGCAATGATCCTACACTACCGAAAATCGACCGATATGATGTATCACCTCCCGTTTCGCCTTTCCCGTATCCGTCTGTTGGCATGCAGTACTTTCCTGCTGCTTTTTATTGGCCAGTGTCAATCCCAGTTCAGGCCACCTCAAGTCCAAATAATTGATTCAGACACCGTTGGGGCGGGTTTTCAGTTTATCAAACAGGAGTTGAACGAGATCATTAACCGGGAGTACCTCGAACCGGTTTTCGAAAAGCTGTACGACCAACGCACCTCCGGCGGAAAAAAAATCAGCATTGTTCATGTTGGCGATTCTCATATCCTGGGCAACTTCCTGACCCAGGAAGTGCGCGACCGCCTGCAACGCGAATTTGGCGATGCCGGCAGAGGGGTTCTTTTCCCTTATAAACTCGCTCAATCCAATGGCGCAAAGGATTTCCTGGCAGAAACCAACACCAAGTGGATTGGTTCTAATTGTCAGCGCGATTTATCGGCCGAAACGGCTTTTGGCGCTACCGGTTTCAAGCTCACCACCACCAATCCAAACGCCGAACTAACCTTCCGATTGCGGGATACAGCCACTTCCGAAAGCCGGTTGTTCACTAAAGTTACGGTGTTCCAGCGGAAGACTGCCCTTGAATACGACCTTGAAGTTAAGGATGAAACCACACGTCAAACATCCCGATTGTTCATTGAAGATGACTACTCCAGAACCTTTTTCTTTGATCGGCCGGTGGGGTCTGTAACCATTTCAGCTAAAAAAACTGCCCCGGAACAAAGAACCCTGACCCTGGACGGGCTCTCCTTGGAAAATGAACTAAGCGGAATCATATACCACTCCATTGGAGTAAATGGCGCAAAATTCATGGACTTTGCAAGAGCCAAATACTTCGCCCGCCAGGTGGCTGATCTTGAACCGGATCTGGTAATCCTTTCCTTTGGCACCAACGAAAGTCAGGGAACCTCAGAACCAACCTATCTGCGCAAAACCATGGATTTGCTCATCTCCCAAATTCTGGAAATAAGTCCTTCTGCGAGAATCATGTTGACCACGCCAGCAGATTCATACCTGAGGGGAAGGGGATTGAATCCGCACATGGCAAAAACGAGTGAAGTGATCAGGGAATATGCGAAGGAAAAAGGCTATGCCATCTGGGATTTATTCTACTTTTCCGGAGGAGAAAATTCCTCTACCCTGTGGAAATCCAACGGTTTAATGACATCAGACTCAGTCCATTACACGAAATATGGCTACGCCCTTCAGGGAAAGCTACTCTACCAGTCATTGATCAAAGGGTACAACGGATTTGTTGAAAATAAGCGGTGAGGTAGGTTCTCCCTTCAAACGCTTCTCAACCTTTGGCTAACAAAGTCTTGGATACTTTGAAAATCATTGGGTGAAAACCTCTTCCAGTCACCATGTTTGTTGAACCAGGTAATTTGCCTTTTAGCGTAATTTCTGGTATGCTGCTTGATTTTATCAACCGCTTCAGTTTTGGTTACTTTTCCATCGAAGAAATCGAAAAACTCCTCGTAACCAACTGTCTTTAGTGCCGGATGATTTCGATATGGCAATAATGCTTGCGCCTCTTCTTCCAGCCCTGATGCAATCATTTGATCGACCCGTTGATCAATCCTCTGATAAAGTTCCTGTCGCGGCCAATCCAACAGGAGGTATACCGATTCAAAGAACCGGCTCCTGCGACCTGAATGATCCAGAAAGGCAGAATACGGCTTCCCGGATTCCATACACACTTCAATAGCCCTTCTAAGGCGTGCCGGGTTGTAACGGTCAATTCTTTCAAATTGGAGCGGGTCGAGTTGCTGAAGGGTAACCTGAAGCCATTCCAACCCACCTGCTTTTTCTCCGGCCTCCACCTTGTGACGGGTAGAGGCTGAAATATCCGGGAAAGAATCCAGTCCTTCACAAACTGCTTTTATATACAAACCGGATCCTCCGGTCATAATCACTACATCAAGGCGTTGAAAGAGCCGCTCCAGCAAGGCCAGGGCATCCTTCTCAAACGCTCCAACGCTGTAACCATCCTGAATGGACTGGGAATTGATGAAGTGATGCGGCACAGCCTGAAGTTCTTCTTCGGAAGGTTTGGCTGTTCCGATGGTCATCTCCCGATAAAACTGACGACTGTCGGCCGATAGTATCTCGGAACCTAACCATTTTGCCAATCGGATAGCAATGGCAGTTTTTCCGGAAGCGGTGGGGCCGCCGATAACGATCAGTTTTTTCATAGTCAGCCGGACCTAATGTACTACACTGTTGCACCGGCGGAGGCCAGCAGGGATTCAAAAAGTCCCTTGCCATCGGTATTAGCCAATACCTCTTCGCTGGCACGTTCCGGGTGCGGCATCATTCCGAATACATTTCGCTGTGCATTACAGATGCCGGCAATGTTCCTACTGGCGCCATTTGGGTTGGATCCGGGCGATTCATTACCGTTTGCATCGCAATACCGAAAGAGCACCTGATGGTTGCGCTCCAGTTCATCCAGCGTTTTATCATCGGCAAAATACCGGCCTTCCGCATGGGCGATAGGTATTTTCAATGCTTTTCCCAGGGTGAGTTGTGCTGTAATCGGCGACTGGTCGCTGACCGGCTTGATCCAAACATTGTCGCAAATAAATTGCTGACCGCTGTTTCTGAGCAATACACCTGGCAACAGACCTGATTCGCAAAGGATCTGGAATCCATTGCATACACCGAATACGTACCCTCCAGCTGCAGCGTGAGTCTTTACAGCCTTCATGACGGGTGAAAACTGGGCAATAGCGCCCGCCCGAACGTAGTCGCCATAAGAAAAACCACCAGGTAGCACTACGCAGTCATCCGGCCCGAAACCAGAGGGCAATGACTGACTTTTGTGCCAGATTTTAACCACTTCCTGGCCAAGTACATCGCCTAAGACGTGTACCATATCATCATCGCAGTTGGAGCCGGGGAAAACTATTACGCCGAATTTCATGGAGTATGTTGATGTGAGTGAAAATACTAGTTAATGTGAAAGAAAGGCATCAGTATTGATGCATACTGAACAAACAGGACGAAAAGGACAAGCGCTAAGTGCACCAACTCGACCCACCACTTTTTCAAGGTTGCCTGATACCCTACAGCCAATAAAATGGCCAGAGCAGGAATTGGTATTATCCAGGTTGCCCAATTCCATTGGCGCTGAAGTAGTGTAGTGATGATACCTGCTATCAGAAACCAAAAAAGTACGCTGACCATTTTTTGGAGCTGAATGCCTTTTTTACCCGATAAAGAACCAAGTCCAAGTAAAAGCATTACAGAAAACAACGCCAACATTGCCCAATTAAGCCACAATTCAGTTGTCAGACTCATTTCAAACGTGGTAAACTGAAACAAAAAAGACCACTGTGTATCTCTGAACATGCTTCCCTGATCCAGCCAAAAGTACCAAAGCCAAGCCAAAAAAAGAGGTATTAATGCACCGGCCAGGTAAATCACCATTTCGCTAAAGCGAAACACCCTAACCACTGTCAAGCCAATAAATGCCGCCAAATGCAGCCAAATAAGCTGAGGATAAAACAAACTTCCGACAGAAATCCACAATGCACTATCCAGAATTGCCGCATGAACATTCGGCTTTTGATAGGCTGCAAAAATTTTCCACATGGCAACCGGCACAAAAGTGACCGCCACCAAAGGCCCGGTAACAAATAAGTACTGCGGAAAAGCAGAAGCAGCAAGTCCGTAAATAAGTCCCGGGAACCAGTTGCGCTCTCCAAGTATCCGGAATTCATCTGCCAGGAAATTAACCAGTACTGCCTGCAGAAAAACGAGCGCCAGAGACAACCATGCAGATATCTCCGGAGCATTTGACAGCCATCCGAACCAGGATTGGTGTAACATACCACCCATCGGAGCCAATTCAGTGGGCTTAACCCATCCAAGCAGGGCGCCGCTGCGTATCACCAAAAGATACGCAAGCAACAGGATGGCTACAAATATCTGGTTACTTCGAAATAAACGGAGCACAATGCGACATTGAAGTCGCAAAGGTCGGCATTATTGGGAAAACCAGACCATTATTTAGTTTAAAATACTCTTTCTTGCTAAAAAAACGATGGCAGCGCTTACTTTCGCACCATGCGTATCCTATTGATAGAAGACGAACATAAAACACTCCAGTCTCTTCGGCAGGGAATGGAGGAACACGGCTGGACGGTTAATACCGCAACAGACGGGGTTCTCGGCTTGCGACTGGCCTTCCAGGGCGACTATGACGTGATCGTTTCCGATATCACAATGCCGGGCTTGACCGGAATACAATTGTGCGAAAAATTGCGCGAAGAAGGCATCGCTACCCCAATATTGTTACTTACAGCACTGAACCATACTGACGATAAAGTTGCCGGACTGGATGCCGGCGCCGATGATTACCTATCCAAACCTTTTGCCCTCAAAGAGCTTTTGGCTCGTGTAAAGGCTCTCTCCAGAAGAAATAATAACCCCATCAAAACAGTTAACATTTTGACATACCAGGATATTGAACAAGACCTGGATGCCAAAACTGTTCGCAGAGCAGGCAAGGAAATCCTTTTAACACCCCGCGAGTTTGCACTTTTAGAGTTCTTTTTGCGCAATCCGGGCAAGGTGCTCTCTAAAACTGATATTGCCGAAAAAGTATGGGATATGAGCTTCGATACCGGCACCAATGTGATAGAAGTATATGTTAACTACCTCCGGAATAAAATGGACAAGGGATTCGATACCAAACTAATCCACACCCATTTTGGCCAGGGATACATGCTTAAATAAAGAACACCTCAGCTCTGCCAACACCTTTACAAGCGACATGCGAACACTGTACCTTATCAGACATGCCAAATCGAGCTGGGAGAATCCTGGATCCAGAGACTTCGACCGTCCATTGAACGAGCGCGGGTTAAAAGACGGACCACGAATGGCACAACTTCTGGCAAAAGAAGGAGTGAGCCCCGACTTATTAATCAGCAGCCCGGCCAAACGGGCCATCACCACCGCTATTTTCTTTGCAGAGGCCTTTAAAATTGACCCTTCGGAAATACGCCGAGAGGCCGGTATTTATGAAGCTCATCCAACTGATATTCTACGGATGATAGCTGATTTACCGGCAGAGGCAAAAACCGTTTGTATTTTCGGGCACAATCCGACCTTTACCGAAGTAGCCAACCTGTTCGCCGAGGATGATATCATCGAAAATGTTCCAACCTGTGGAATCGTCAAAATAAATTCCTCCGCTACCGACTGGAGATCTATGTACGAGGGCAACTCCCGAATCACCGCATGTTATTTCCCAAAAGAGGTTTTATGATCATCAAGCCCTTGTTTCCTGTAATCAGGTGTTTTTGTCTGCACATCATCCTATTCAGCAGCGCATGTCAATCTGAACCCAAGCAAAAACCATTCCTTGAGGATGAAAAAATAGCCAGAATCATGGCTGACCTTGCTATTGCCGATGCAGCCACCACCGGTTTATCAGGCTACACCAAAGACAGTCTGATGCACGTGTATTTCAAACAGGTGTTCGACATGCACGGGACTACGGCTGAGGTGTATGAGAATGATTTGCGTATTCTGGCTTCAGATTTGACCAGAATGGAGGTCATTGTTAAGAATGCAGATGAGCTGCTAAAGGATAAAAGTTCCTCCAAGTAGTATATACACAAACAACGGGAGCTACCCCAGAGTCTGGAGTAGCTCCCGTTAATGCTGGTTGGCACGAAGCCTTTTATTTGGACAAAACTTTAGATACCAGATCGGCAGCTTCCTGGAACTCGGTAGCGCCCATTACCTGAAGACCGGATTCGTCAATGATCTTTTTGGCAATGTCTGCATTGGTACCTTGAAGACGTACGATCACCGGTACAGGTATGGTTCCGATAGCCTTGTAGGCATCCACTACCCCTTGCGCCACACGGTCGCAACGTACAATTCCACCGAATATATTGATGAGAATGGCTTTTACATTCGGATCT
>JADZFI010000396.1 GCA_020850025.1 Saprospiraceae bacterium | reverse complement strand
TGCTGCGCTGTTTTTCATTTTCCCGGAAGGCGCCTGGTGGGTCAAAATACCGACAATAGCGGGTGTTGCCGCTCTGCTTTGGCAGATACGGAGCAACCCCTACCCTGCCGAAACCGGCTTGCTGGTTCAACGCGGCGTATGGCTCATGGTCATTTTCGGCTTTGTGCTCAACTTTCATTTTTACCCGCGTCTGCTCCCGTACCAGTGTGCGGCAGGAGTGGCAAAGCATGCGCGCGCACAAGGCATCCCGGCTGAAAAAATGTACTTTTTCCAAAGCGGCAGTCATGCCATGGATTTCTACAACGGGCGGATCATGCCCAACCTGGGTACGCCTGAGCTGGCGCGCAAAACTGCATTGTCGGAAAATGGCATATTTGTTTTTACCACTGCCGGCGGCAAAACCATTTTGGAGGAAGCAGGGTTAAACCCTGTGGAACGCGGTCGGTTCCCGCATTTCCAGGTGGCTCTTTTAAAGCCCAAATTCCTGAACCCGGACACCCGCGAAGAAACCCTTGGCGCCTATTATCTGTTGGAAATTCCGGCGTCGGAAACGAAATAATTCAAAAAGGGACGGAGTAATATACCTCCATCAAAAATGTGTACCCTTTGAATTTTTTTTTTAGAAATATTACCTCCGGAAAGACCAGTGTTTTGGTTTCTTTGTGTCTTTGTGTCTTGGCGCTTTAGTGTTTGGGTGTTTTGGTTTCTTCGCGCCTTAGTGTCTTAGTGTTAAACTTATTCCCTTGTCATGAAGCCCTGGTTAAATCACTATCCGGCAGGAATCCCTGCCAATATCAATCCTGATCAGTACTCCCGTGTCATAGACATGGTAGAGGAATCCTTTAAAAAATACGCTGACCAACCGGCATTCGTTTTCATGGGTAAATCCATGACTTTTCGGGAGCTGGACGAAAAAAGTGCGGCGTTTGGCGCCTACCTGCGCTCCCGAGGCCTCGAGCCGGGCGACCGGGTGGCCCTGATGATGCCCAATTTGCTGCAGTATCCCATTGCCATGTTCGGGATTTTGCGCGCAGGGTTAATTCTGGTGAATACCAACCCGCTTTACACGCCGAGGGAGATGAAGCACCAGTTTGTGGATTCCGGCGCTAAAGCCATCCTGATTGCTGAAAATTTCGCTTACAACCTGCAACAGATCATCGGCGAAACCCAGATTCAAACGGTGATCCTCACTTCTATTGGCGAAATGCTGGGCCTGAAAGGCTCTATTGTCAATTTCGTAGTGAAGCGCGTAAAAAAAATGGTGCCCAAGTACCAATTGAATAACACCGTTTGCTTCAATGACGCCATCAAACAGGGCAGAAAATTCACCCTGGAGCCTTTCAAAGCCGGTCCGGACGATACCATCGCCCTGCAATACACCGGCGGCACTACCGGCGTATCAAAAGGCACCATGCTCACCAACCGCAATCTGCTGGCCAACATGATGCAAATCAGAGCCTGGCTGATGCCGGTGATGCAGGGCCGTGAAGGAGAGCAGATGCGCACCATGTGCGCTTTACCCTTGTACCATATCTTTTCCTTTACCGTGAATTGCATGGCTTTTATGAGCGTAGGCGCCTGCAACATCCTGATAGTCAACGCCCGGGATTTACCCGCACTGATCAAGGAATGGGATAAGTACAAGCCTCATATCGTACCAGGCGTAAACACCCTGTTCAATGGACTGCTCAACCAGCCGGCATTTCACAAGATAGATTTCAGCGAACTGCGCGCATGCGTGGGCGGCGCCATGGCCGTACAGCGCGCCGTGGCCGAACGCTGGCAACAGGTAACCGGCTGCCAACTCACCGAAGGCTATGGCATGACCGAAAGCAGTCCGGTGTTGACCGTCAATCCGGTAGACAGCACCATGCGCCTTGGCACCATCGGTATGCCGGTGCCAAGTACCGAGGTGCGTATTGTGGATGATAATTATCAGCCCCTGCCGCCCGGGCCCGACCACGTGGGCGAAATACAGGCCCGGGGCCCACAAATCATGAAGGGCTACTGGCAGCGCCCCGAAGCTACCGCCGAAACCATCAAAGACGGATGGTTGTGCACCGGCGATATGGGCTTTATGCACCCCGACGGCTATTTCCAGATTGTGGACCGCAAAAAGGACATGATCCTGGTATCCGGCTTCAATGTTTATCCAAACGAGATAGAGGACGTGCTGGCCCTGCACCCCAAGGTGCTGGAGTCGGCCGCCATCGGTATTGCAGATGAAAAATCCGGAGAAATAGTGAAGGCATTCATCGTAAAACGAGACCCCTCTCTCACTGAAGAAGAGGTAATTGCCCATTGCCGTGAGAACCTCACTAATTACAAAGTGCCAAGAATAGTGGAATTCCGCACGGAACTGCCCAAGACGAATGTGGGGAAAATTTTGAGACGGGAATTGCGCGATTCCAAATGATAAGACTTGGTGCGGCGGCTCATCCCGCCGGTACGGGAAAAAGCCCCCGGGTGTTTTCAAAATTGTTTTGATATACTCGGGGGTTTTTATTTTTCACCAACTTATCTTCGCCGCATAGTGTAAGCCCGGAAGGAAAAACCACCAAACTTTTTTGCACACATGGCATCCCTTGCTCCATTTCAAGGCACCCTGGGCCAACGCCGCGCCGCTCACCTGCTTCGCCGCACCAGCTACCGATTTAACCGCCAACATCTTCAGCAACTGTCCGGCATGACGGTGGATCAGGCTGTGAATGACCTGGTGGCGATAAAACCGCTGAAAATGGAGCAGCCGGTATACGACGACCCAAATACCCAAACCGTTG
>JADZFI010000395.1 GCA_020850025.1 Saprospiraceae bacterium | reverse complement strand
TAAATCCGGAAATAGTGCTTTATGAAGCCTGATGCTATGGGTAAATTTTTGTTCGAACCAATGAGCGCCGCGGGTTTTCGCTGGTTACACCGCTGTTTTAAGTACTTTAGAAGGCCAAAACGTTTAATGTTGAATTGCGGGGGCAAAAGTACGTTAAAATGTGCATTGGTTGGCAGGAAAATGTTCATGTTTCGGTGGAATTTGGGTGGAATATTTTCGGGGAGAGGTTTTCGGCAGATCTGTGTTTTGGATAATTAGGGATTTTACACAGTTTTTACACGGCGTTTTCGCACAGATTTTACACAGATTGTTTGCACAGATTTTACACGGATTTAGGAGGTGTTTGAATGGGATGAAATGTACAAGAGCCACTCCGGATGTGTCGGAATGGCTCTTGTGTGAATAAGCTAATGGTAATCCGGCGGCGGCCCGTGTACACTGCTCAGAACAGACTCTAAGCCTTACTCCTGCACTACCACCAATTTACCCACTGCCAGGGTCTGCCCCCCGGATTCCAGCCGGAACCAGTAGAGGCCGCTGTTCATAGTTTTTGTGTTGATATGGAATTGGTTGTTGACAAACGATTGTTGCGCTACCTGCCTGCCGGCCAGATCGTAGAGCAATACATTGCCTTTCCAGGATTGCGGACTTTTGATCAAAAAAGTAGCCTGTTCTGTGCTCGGATTGGGAAACACTTCCAGCACCACATCCGGCATTTTATTCAGGATATTGGCGTTCAGGAATTTCTCTCCAAGCGTGTGCCAGGTGGTGTTGGTAATGATCGGCGCATTGAAATCGAAATAGATGGCGGCGCTGTTTTGAATGAGGGTGCCATGCGGCAGGTCTTTTTTCGGTGAAATGTTGAATTTGACAAAACCATGCGAGGCCGGCTCGTTCACGTTGCTGTCGGGCAGCAGGATATTGGGGAACAGGAATTCCACCACATTGGCGCTGATCAGGTTGGTGTAGCAGTTATGACTGGAGCCCAGGAACCGAAACGTGGAAGGGTCGAGGTGGCTGCTGAGTGTGTCCAGAATTTTTACGGTAAATGCGGTATCCGTGCCGGTGTTCTGGAACCGAATCAGGTAATCAATGGGCTGCTGCAGCGGAATGTAATGTTCCTCCAGGGCCCCGCGCGGGAAACCCTGCTTGTCGTTCGGGTCATAAGATCCGATGTTTTCCATACAATCAATGTCGACAACAGGCGACGCATCATCCTGCGGGAATTTATTGACCATGCCCAGCGACACGCCGCCGGCATTGTTGGCGCCGCAACCTTCCACGGTAGCGCTGGCCACCGTCCCCCAGGGGTAGCCCGGCGCCTGCTCGGCTTCGAGTCGCCAGGTAGCGCCATTGGCTGGTACGGTGATCACTTCCATGCCGCCGGCCTGCAGGGTAAAGGGATTGCTGATGGTCGGCATCATGACCACGATGTCTTCCACCACGATGTAGCTGGAGGCCGACTGCATGGATTCGCCCAGGTTCCGAATCTGGAACACCACCTCATCGCCGGAGCAATGGCCTTCTACCCGCAGTTCAGGGCCATTCCAGTTGAAGGGCTCGTTACACAGGGTGTCCGGATAGATGCGCGCTTCGGTGCAGTGGGTTTGGCCCAGCAGGGCATCGCAGCTGAGGTTGAAGACGACCTTGAAATTGCCGCATTGGCCTGGCCCTACATCGCCCACGGGGAAGGTATAGGTATTGCCGTTTGCGCTCGTCCAGGGAATGCTGCTGTTCAGTATGGTAAAAAAGGGATCGAAATGGATCTCCACCGATGCATTTTGGGCTTCAACGGTGCCGTTATTGCAATACTGAACCACATAATAATTGTCAAAACACCGGCGCAGCTAGGGGGTAGACAGGGAAACATCCATGGCCGCACAGGGAGCATCGGCCTGCATGCCGAAGTCCTGGTTTTCTGTGTTCATGTCGGTCACCACCACGCCAAAAATGGTGTCCTGGCAGCTCTCCCAAAGGGTATTGGGTTTGTGGAGAATGACATCGAAGACACCCGGGGCAGCGGCTATGTTGTAATTACCCTGCTGATTGGTCACTGCGTAATAGGAATCCGTCCCGTTGGTGGCTTCTACGGTCCATTCATCGAGGCCTGGCTCGTTGGCATCGGAGCTGCAATTGGCGTTTTCGTCGTTGAATACCCTGCCGAGAATGCGTGAGACATTTTCGCCGCAATAATCTACGATGGCCGTGCCGTTTACATCCCCGAGTTTCATCCCGATAAAATCAGCTTCGGTTACGTCGGCTTGGAGGTTGATGATGGTTAAAAAGGAGGGCGGCGGCGGACTAAAGGGGTCGGTGGGATCTGGAAACACATAATCGGTTCGCACAAAGCGGAAGTTGCCCGCCGGTAATTCCTGGATTAGGCCAAGGATCAATTGTGTGATCAGCGAAGTATCCTGCATACCCACCGTGTTGGAGCCGTCCACATCTGCGGCTATGATCTTGTAAGGCGAATTAAGCGGCTCCAGACCGCCTATATGCTTGGTAATCAACACCTGATCGAAGGTGGAAACTCCGTTTAACGGGTTTTCGTTACAGGAGAGGGGTGAGATTTGATAATCGCCGCCGGCGTTCAGCACAAAGCTGAACTGACCGTTTTGGTTGGTGCTGGTTACCAGGTTGTCAGAGCCGGTAACCTGCACCCTGAAATGACTCAAGGGAAAGCCATCCGGGCTGGTCAAACGGCCGGAAACGGAAAACTGTTGGGCAGAAGCCACCTGTGTCAGCCAGATCAGCAGGCCTAGTAAGTAGATTTTCGTAAGTGTGTCTTTTTTCATGGGAGATTGATTGATGCGGGTGAACCAACTTTCACGATACAAAAGTGCGGTTGAGCGCCGGCGCCGGCAAAGACATATTTTTCATTTTGTAACAAAATAAATAGATCAATTGTGTTATAAAATTTTGATTTTCAATAATAATTGTCTGTTATTTGTAACATTTAAACTTATGGAAAAAAGCAAACTGGTCCAGCTGCTTCAGGCATTTTCCAGGGCAGAATTACGGGAATTAGCTCGTTTTCTGGCCAATCCGGCCTTTAATGCCCGTCCGGAAGCGGTTCCATTGCTGGAAATTTTGGCAAAAACCGGACTGTCCGGCAAGCCCTGGCCCGACAAGGAAAAGGTATTTGCGGCCGTATTTCCCAGGCTTGCCTTTGACGATCATCGGTTGCGCCTGGCCATGTCGGCGCTGCTGGTGGGTGCTGAAAAATACCTGGCGGTAAACGATTTTTTGCAGGATACGCCGGCCTTTCAATCTCGTTTGAGCCGCATTTTGCGCAGCAGAGGCATTCCCAGGGCCGCTTCCCAGGCGCTCAGCGACGGCGCCATGGCACTGGATCAGCAGGTGGTACGAAATGCGGAATATCAGTTTGACTTGTTCCGGTTTCAGGAGGAACAGTTCCGGCTGCTGCTTGAAACCCCGGAGGCCGCCCAGGCGGGTCCGCAGGCGCTATCCGATCAGCTCGATGCGGCATTGCTGGCATTCAAATTCCGTCAGGCCTGTTCCTTGTGGGCGTATCAATCCAGATACAATGTTCCCTGCAACTTCCAGTTTGTGGAACAGCTGTTGCCCCAGGCCGAGCGTTTTATGCACCTGCCTGCGGTGGCCATGTATTACCATTGCTTCAGGGCATTGACCACGGCCGGAGACACCCAGCATTTTCAAACCTTCAAGCAGGATTTGCTCGCCCGGGGCGAGCTGTTCCCACCGGAAGAATTGCGGGATCTGTTTATTCTGGCCATCAATTTTTGCACCCGCAGATACAATGAAGGCGATCACGCTTTTTTGCCGGATCATTTCGATCTGTACCGCATCGGGTTCAGCCGGAATTATTTTTTGTCGGAAGGCATCCTGTCGCGGTTCACCTACCTGAACGCCGCCACCATCGGCCTGGTGATGCAGGAGTATGCCTGGACGGAGCAGCTGATCCGGGAGCAAAAAGCCCGGCTCGAACCAGCATTCCGGGAGTCGGTACACGCGTTTAATCTGGCCCGACTGGAATATCATAAGAAGAACTACGGCACGGCATTGCAGTTGTTGCAACGCGCCGAGTACAAGGAAACCATGATGGCCCTGGCCGCCAAAACCATTCAACTGAAGATCTACTACGAAACGGAAGAGCTGGACCTGCTGGAGTCGCATCTACAGGCCATTACCGCCTATATTCGCAGAAAAAAGGTGATCGGTTACCAACGGGAAAACTACCTGAACCTGGTGTATTTTGTGCGAAAATTACTGGAAGTCAACCCGCTGGACAAAAAGCAAAAACAACAGCTACGCGATAACATTCAGCAAACCCGGCCTTTGGCTGAGAAGGAGTGGCTGCTTTTGATGATTGATTGACGACAAGATGAATCGTATAGATCGTTTAATGGGTATGATCACCCTTTTGCAGGGTGGCAGGCACCGTTCACTGGCGGAGCTGGCCGGGCATTTTGGCATCAGTGAACGCACCGTTTTCCGTGATTTGAGGGCCATTGGGGAGATCGGAGTACCGGTAGCTTTTG